>JAURFZ010000009.1 GCA_030834045.1 Burkholderiales bacterium | reverse complement strand
CTTGGGCCACCTGGGGGGCATTGCGCATGAGTTCCTCACGGCTAGGCAGGTCTTGCGCAAGGTCTTGCCTTAGACGCAGAACCATGTCGTGTGGGTTAGCCATCGGCTCGAGCCCTTCAGTAGGTGCCTTACGAAGGGTGTCGGCCCATTTCACCATGGCATCGATCGCAGGCAGAATCCGGTCGTGGTCCTCAGCGGTCACCGATATGCGGCTAAGCCGGGCAAGTTTGTCAAACTGATCTTTAGAGAGCGACACGTCAGAAAACTGCTCCAGATGATGGATAATCTGTGATTATCGTCATTTTCTTCATTTAGCCATCTGGATTCGGAACCTTCTATGTTTGGATCTCTACGCGGATTCTTCTCCCAAGATTTGGCAATCGACCTTGGAACGGCCAACACTCTAATATACGCCCGAGGAAAGGGTATTGTTCTTAATGAGCCCTCTGTTGTTGCCATTCGTCACGAGGGCGGGCCCGGAGGGAAAAAAACCATCGAGGCCGTCGGTACCAAGGCCAAGCAGATGCTCGGTAAAGTACCAGGAAGTATCGAAGCCGTAAGGCCCATGAAAGACGGGGTCATCGCCGACTTCACCGTGACCGAGCAAATGCTCAAGCTCTTTATCAAAATGGTCCACGAAAAGAGGCTTTTTTCGCCAAGTCCGCGCGTCATTATTTGCGTGCCCTGCGGCTCCACCCAGGTTGAGCGTCGGGCCATTCGAGAATCGGCCTTGTCGGCAGGTGCAAGCCAGGTCTACCTCATTGAGGAGCCCATGGCAGCGGCCATTGGGGCAGGTCTCCCCATTGCCGAGCCCTGTGGTTCCATGGTGGTCGACATTGGCGGGGGCACCAGTGAAATTGGCGTGGTCTCGCTTGGTGGTCTTGTCTATTCCAACTCCATTCGCGTTGGCGGAGACAAGTTCGATGAGGCCATCGTAAATTACATCCGCCGCAACTACGGCATGCTCATCGGTGACCAGACGGCAGAGGCCATAAAAAAAGAAATAGGGTCTGCCTTCCCGGGAAGTTCGGTAAGCGAAATGGAAGTGCGCGGCCGAAACCTTAGCGAGGGTATTCCACGCAGCTTCACCATCTCAAGCAACGAAATTCTTGAGGCGCTGACCGATCCCATTAGCCAGATTGTGGTTGCCATTAAGAATGCCCTTGAAAACACGCCACCCGAGCTTGCGGCCGACATTGCCGAGCGCGGCGTTGTTATTACAGGGGGCGGGGCCTTGCTTCGCGACCTTGACCGCCTGTTCACGGAAGAAACCGGCCTGCCCGTCTACGTGGCAGAAGATCCCCTGTCTTGCGTGGTACGAGGCTGCGGAGAAGCCATTGAACGAATCGACGAGTTAAGCAGCGTTTTATCGACAGAGTAATCGGAGCCACGCGCATTGGCTCTATCCCAAAGCCCTCCCGCCTTTTTCCGGCAAGGCCTCTCGGCCCGAATTAAACTGGCCATCGCTTTAACCGCTGCTGTTGCGGTGATGCAACTCGACCGTCGCTTTGAAATTGCCTCGCCGCTGCGTCTGGGCGTAAGCGTTATTTTGTACCCAGTAAGCGAGGCGCTTCTCATGCCGCGCGACTTTGCCTACTGGGCTGGCGAGAGGCTCCAATCGGTATCGCAGCTCGCAAACGAGGTGGAGCGGCTTCGCGATCAGCAGACGAGCAACGCCCAGAGCCTTCTGCTTGCAAATCAACTTCGTAGTGACAACGACAACTTACGAAACCTACTGAATCTAAAGTCGAGCGCCTTTCCTGAAAGCAAGGCCAGTGAAATCCGGGCAAGCCTCAAAGACGGTCTAGCCCGAAAGGTTCTTATTAACCTTGGCCACGATCAAGGGCTTTCGGTGGGTGACCCCGTCATCAACAGTGATGGTGTCGTCGGGCAGGTCAGTCGAGTGTTCCCACTTACAGCCGAAATTCGACTGCTCTCCGATGAGCAGCTCTTCGTCCCGATCTTTTTGCCGCGCAGTGGCGTGCGGGGTATTACACAAGGCAATGGACAGGCCGATGAGTTTCGGGTGCGCTACGTGAATCTGGCCGCTGAGCTTGAAGAGGGCGACACGATAGTGACCTCGGGCCTCGATAGTCTTTACCCAGCGGGGCTTGCGGTGGGGCGCGTCTCGGTGGTCGTGCCCGCAGCCCAGGGTCAGTTCCCAACTGTCATCGCAATCCCTACGGCATCGGTGGCGCGTTATAAAGAAGTACTTGTCATTCTTCGCAACGGGGGTACGGGGCCAGCAGGGCTAGCATCGAGCGCGCCACCAGCCCCTGTTGCCAGTGGCTCCAGCCCGGCGTCATCAGCAAACCCCTCAACACCAGAGGCTGCAATTCAAAGACCATGAGACCTCCAACCATCATTGGCCGAGCCCCGAGCCTTCGCTTTATTGCGGGCACCATGGCCGCGGCCCTGGTCTTTAACTTTCTGCCCTGGGCACCGAACTGGCCAGTACCCGACATGCTTGCCATCGTGCTGGTCTTCTGGAATATCTTTCTACCAAGTCGTATTGGCCTCGCGCCTGCCTGGCTGCTGGGGCTGGTCATGGACGTACATCAGGGGGTTCTTTTGGGTCAACATGCGCTTGCCTATTCCATACTTAGTTATGGCGCCATTACCCTGCACCGACGCATCCCCGATTTCCAAGCCTGGGGGCAAGTGGCCCACCTCTATCCTCTTTTCCTTGTCTCACTTGCCAGCGTCTTTGCCGTGCGCTGGATGGTAGAAGGCCTTGGGCCCGACAGCAGCCTGTTCATCCAGCCTGCGGCAGAGGCCTTGTTATGGGTCTTTATTAGCCGCATGATCCAACTTGTCTTGCAACGAAAATCTCGACCAGGTCGAATGCGGGCACGAAAGCCCGTGAGTCCGGTGAAGACTTAGCTCAATCGCAATGGAGTTCAGCAACCAGTCAAATTCAGACTTTCGACAAAGGGCCTCGTTTGCGGCACTGGCCATCACAATTGGGCTTGGAACGTTGGCCATGCGTTTTGGGCAGATCCAAGTCTGGCAACACGAGGACCATGCGGCAAAGGCTGAAGAAAATCGCGTTGCCCTTTTGCCCATCCAGCCGCCTCGTGGACGCATCTTTGACAGGCATGGCGAAACGCTTGCCCGTAACGATGCCGGCTTCTCTCTTGAAATTGAGCCTTTTCAGGCAAAGAACTTAAATCGAACGATTGAGGAAATTGGCAAAGTCATTGAGCTTAAACCGGCCGAAATAAGCCGCTTTAAACGTGCGGCAGGCGAGGCGAGGCGGTTTGACAGCATTCCCTTAAAAACCAAACTCACCGACGAAGAGGTGGCCCGGCTTGTAACCCGAGTCACCGAAATACCCGGTGTCAACATTCAACAACGAACTATTCGGAGCTACCCTTACGGCGACTCCTCTTCCCACCTGCTCGGTCATATTGGCCGCATCTCGCGCGCAGACCGCGAAAGACTAACCGAGGCGGACCTTCTCGAGGACTATTTCGGTCTTAGTCACACCGGCAAACTGGGCATTGAAAAAAGCTACGAGAGTGACCTTAAGGGCATTCCTGGTTTTCAGAAAATTGAAGTCACGGCAAGTGGTCGACTGGTGCGCGAGCTTGACCTCAAGCCCCCCATACCGGGTCAAAACCTTCAGCTTTCGATCGACCAGGGTCTCCAGAAAATGGTCGAGGACGCCTTCATCGGCAGGCGTGGTGCGCTTGTGGCCATGTCGCCCACCACGGGCGAGCTCTTTGCCATGGTCTCTATGCCAAACTTCAACCCCAATGCCTTTGTTGACGGTATTGATCCTGACCTCTGGAACCAGCTTAATCAGTCACCCGATGTGCCTTTGTTGAATCGGGCCTTGCGGGGTATTTATCCACCAGGATCAACCTATAAGCCGTTTATGGCGGTAGCGGCCCTTGCCTCAGGAGCACGCACGGCAGATGAGGCCATTCAAGACCCGGGCTATTTCATGCTCGGTAATCACCGGTTTCGAGACTACAACCCCAAGGGCAACGGACGGGTCGACCTTAAAAAATCCATCGTGGTCTCAAGCGACACCTACTATTACAAACTCGCCCATGACATGGGGGTCGATGCGATTTATAAGTTTATTTCGCCCTTCGGCTTTGGCCGCACCACCGGTATCGACATTGAAGGCGAGACGGCGGGCATCCTGCCCTCATCGGACTGGAAGCTCAAGCGATTTGGAAAAGAATGGCTCACGGGCGAGACCCCGTCCATTGGAATAGGTCAGGGCTACAACGCCTTTACAGTGCTTCAGCTGGTTCGCGCAACCGCGGCGCTTGCCAATGGGGGAAAGCTGCTGCGGCCCCGTCTTGTGCGATCGGTTGAGAACTCCCAGACCGGTGAGCAGATGGAGCTGCCGGCCATTGTTGATCGCAGGCTTGATGTTGAACAGCAATGGCTTGACATCGTGCACGAGGCCCTTGTCGAAGTAAACCGATCGGGTACGGGCGCGCGCGTCATGGCCGGTGTTCCATACAGCGTTGCGGGGAAGACCGGGACCGCGCAGGTTTTCAGTGTGAAACAGGGCGAGGTCTACGAGGAGGAAAAGGTCTCCGAGAGACTACGCGATCATTCCCTCTACATAGCCTATGCCCCGGCCGAGAATCCAAAAGTGGCAGTGGCCGTTGTGGTCGAGAACGGAGGTTTCGGGGCATCGGCAGCTGCACCCCTGGCCCGCAAGGTTTTCGATTACCTTTTGGTCACACGAAAAAAAGAGGGGCGTGAGCTGCCATGAATGATCGCCGCGCTGACGACGGCTGGCGAGCCTTTTCGCTCTGGTTAAGGGAGCGCTTCTTTGCCATGGACCAGCCCCTATTTTTTATCTTCATCGGCCTGGCGGGCCTTAGTCTGCTTGCCGTCTACAGCGCAAGTCATGAGGAACCTGAACGTTTCTTCAACCATCTACGCAACCTTATCGTCGCAGGGTTCATCATGCTCATGCTTGCGCAGATTCCATCCACATGGCTGCAGAAAGTTGCTATACCGCTTTATGGGCTTGGCCTGGTTCTACTTCTTGCTGTTGCCCTTTTTGGTGACACCTCAAAGGGCGCTACACGCTGGCTCGACCTTGGCATTGCCCGCATTCAACCTTCCGAAATTATGAAAATCGCCATGCCTCTTATGCTGGCATGGGTCGTTCAGCAACGCGATGGGCTGAAAACGCTCGCAGACTGGCTAATTGTTGTAGGCCTTCTTGCTATACCCGTTCTTTTTATTCTGGGTCAGCCCGACTTAGGGACCGCTATTCTTGTCGCAGCCTCAGGTGTTTTTGTTCTCTACCTTGCAGGCATGTCTTGGCGGCTCATTGCCATCGTCGTGGGAGGCGTTGGCATTGTTTTAATTGTCTTAGTGATTTTTGGTGACACCCTTTGCGCTGCCGGTGTCGACTGGCCTGGGATGAGGGAGTATCAGAAGCAACGTGTCTGCACGCTGCTGGACCCCCATCGCGACCCACTTGGAAAAGGCTTTCACATTCTTCAGTCCATGACTGCCGTTGGATCCGGCGGTCTGTGGGGCAAGGGTTGGTTAAAAGGCAGCCAGGCCCAGCTTGACTTCATTCCGGAGCGAGACACCGATTTTATTTTTGCTGGTTTTGCTGAAGAGTTCGGCTTTCTTGGTGCCGCGATTCTGGTGGCCCTTTACCTTGCCCTTATTCTTCGCGGCCTCTGGATTTCACTTGGGGCACCCACCCCTTTCGGCCGGCTTTTATCGGCAAGTCTTTCCTTAACTATCTTTACTTATGCCTTTGTAAACCTTGGAATGGTCACAGGCCTTCTTCCCGTGGTCGGTGTGCCCCTTCCTTTCATGTCGTACGGAGGCACGGCCCTTATTACATTGGGTGTTGGTCTCGGCCTTATTATGAGCGTTGCTCGCGATCGCTCTCAGGTTACTCAAGGCTTCAGTCTTCAGGGTTAGGCCGATGGCATCAGCATCCGATGCGACTGAAATTGCCAACCTCATACTCAGCGGCTTTCATCGCCACTACGGCCTTTTCCGTTACAACGCGCAACAGGCGAAGACCGCCTTTGAGGGCGGGCGCTATGGAGCCATACGCGAACTCGCAAAAGAGCGAATTGCCTTCTACGACGAACGGGTAAAGGAGACAACCGATGCTCTAATGGCGAAGTCCTCTTCTATTGCTCTGGATGAGGGTACCTGGCCAGAGGTTAAAAAAGCCTACATTATGCTGCTTACCGACCATAAGCAGCCCGAACTTGCCGAGTCGTTTTTTAATTCCATCACCACGCGAATCCTGCGCCGTACCAACTACGGAGGCGAGAACCTTTTCGTAAGGCCCGCCGTTGCGACCGACTACCTCGACTCCGACCCCCCGTCCTACCGTGTCTATTACCCGCGATCCGAAGGCCTGCAGAAGTGCCTTACCCAAATGGCCATCGACTTTGGCCTTGCCTGCGGCTGGAACGATATCCAGCGTGATCTGCGACGTGTCATTCGGGCCGCAGCCCTTATCTTTCCGAGGCCTTTTCAGACTGCAACCGATTTTCAGGTGCATGTTCTAAGGTCACTTTTTTTTCGAAACAAGGGCGCCTACATTATCGGGCGCATCATGAATGACGGAACGCCAACTGGCTTTGCCGTTCCTGTTCTTCGTAATTCGCAAGGCGCGCTTTACCTCGACACCATTCTCTTTGACCCCGACCAGATCTCTGTTTTGTTTTCGTTTTCTCGGGCTTACTTTATGGTGGACATGGAGGTGCCCTCGGCCTACGTGCAGTTCTTAAGAAGCATCATGCCGCATAAGCCTGCCAGCGAGCTCTACACCATGCTCGGGCTACAAAAGCAAGGCAAGACACTCTTTTATCGGGACTTTTTGCATCACCTGCGTCACTCCAACGACAAGTTCTGTCTTGCCGAGGGCATTAAAGGGCTCGTGATGCTTGTCTTCACCCTGCCGTCCTTCCCCTATGTCTTTAAAATCATTAAAGACAAGCGTTCAAAAGACGTGTCGCGCGAGCTTATTGCCTCGAAGTACCAGCTGGTCAAGCTTCACGATCGAGCGGGCCGCATGGCTGACACCTGGGAGTACTCGAGCGTTGAGTTCCCTCTAGACCGATTCGATGCCGACCTTCTCAAGGAAATTCGCGAATTTGCCCCAAGCATGCTTGAGGAAAACAATGGACGACTTGTTATTCGTCATTTGTATATTGAGCGTCGAATGGTTCCTCTGAACATCTTTCTTGAACATGCCACAGAGGCGCAGGTTGACCATGCCATTAAAGAGTACGGAGATGCCATTCGCCAGCTTGTTGCCGCCAATATTTTCCCAGGCGACATGCTCTACAAAAACTTCGGTATGACACGGCATGGGCGTGTTGTGTTTTATGACTACGATGAAATTCAATACCTAACGGAATGCAATTTCCGAAAAATTCCCGAGCCTCGAACCCCTGAAGATGAAATGGCCAGTGAGCCCTGGTACACGGTAGGCCCAAACGATGTCTTCCCGGAAGAGTTCTCTCAATTTCTACTCGGTCAGCTAAGGCTTCGAGTTCCGTTTAACAAGTATCATCAAGAGTTACTTGATGCTCAGTATTGGAAATCCCAACAAGAAAAAATAGCCCGCGGCTTTCTGGAAGATGTCTTTCCCTATCCCGATCATGTTCGGTTCTGTAACCGCCCCGAGCTTGACCAGCCTGCGGTTTGCATCGCTCGCCGGCCTGGCTAAGACCCCCCCGACCCGCTTGGGCTTAGCTTGCTGACGAACACCTCTAAACGGCTACCCTATGTCAGGACCCCTTGAGTTTGACACCATTATTGTTGGCGCTGGAAGCGCGGGCTGCCTTTTGGCAAACCGGCTATCAGCTCAGCGTGGTCAGCGTATCTTGCTGGTCGAGGCCGGAGGCGAGGATGACTGGTTCTGGATAAAAATCCCCGTCGGCTATCTATTCACTATTGCCAATCCACGCACCGACTGGTGCTTTAAGACCCAGCCCGAGCCAGGCCTTGCGGGCCGCTCGGTTCACTATGCACGGGGCCGAGGTCTTGGAGGCTCTTCATCCATCAACGCTATGATTTACATGCGTGGGCAGTCGTACGACTTCGACCAATGGGCGCAGCTTACCGGTGATGAGCGCTGGCGATGGAATGGCGAAAACGGCCAGACCTTATCCATATACAAGGCGCTTGAGAATTACTTTGGTGGCGCCAACGACTGGCATGGTGAGACCGGTGAGATTCGTGTCGAGACGCCACGAGTTAAATGGAAAATTCTTGATGCCTGGCAACAGGCCGCCGCCCAGCAGGGCATCCCCAGTATCGATGAGTTCAACCGCGGAAATAACGAGGGCTGTGCCTACTTTCATGTCAACCAGCGGCGTGGCAGACGTTGGTCAATGGCTGATGCCTTCCTTCATCCGGTGCGTCACCGAGAGAACCTTTCTGTTTTTACCAACACCCAGACACTTCAGGTCCTTTTTGAGGAAAACCGCGAGCGCCGTCCCTCCGATCAGTCGGCCTGGGCTAATGCGACTCTGCGTGCCCGTGGCGTCCGGCTGCTAAAAGACGGGCAGATCATCGAGGCACGAGCGCGCAAAGAAGTGATTCTTTCAGCGGGTGCGATTGGCTCGCCGCACATTCTTCAGGCCTCCGGCATTGGTGACCCAAAGCATCTCGCAGAATTTTATGTCCCGGTTCGGCAAGGTCTTCCTGGCGTGGGCCAGAACCTGCAGGACCATCTGCAAATTCGCACCATTTTCAAAATCAAGAACGCTCGCACGGTCAACAGTCTTTATGCCAATCCCTTGTCACGCATCGGCATGGCCCTGCAGTACGGCCTTCTTCGACGCGGGCCCATGACCATGCCGCCCTCTACCCTGGGGGCCTTCACCAAGAGCGACCCCTCGCAGCCCTCAGCCAACCTGGAATGGCATGTGCAGCCGCTTTCGCTTCCAAAGTTTGGTGAGCCCCTGCATGAGTTCGATGCCATTACCCCATCGGTCTGCAACCTTCGGCCAAGTTCCCGGGGGCAGGTTCTCCTGCAGCACTCCGACCCCTTGCAGGCACCATCCATTCGCTGTAACTACTTGTCCACCCCGGACGATCTTGACATCGCTGTCAAGGGCATCGAGGCCACTCGCGCCATCATGAAAGCCGACGCCCTCGCAGCCTATGCCCCAGAGGAACTCTTACCAGGTCCTGCAAAGGTGTCGCAGCAAGACCTTGAGCAGGCAGCACGTGAGCTTGGAACCACCATTTTTCATCCGGTGGGCACCTGCGCCATGGGCCGAGTCAACAACAAGGGCGAATCCGAGAACCCATTTACTGTGCTTGATACCAGCTTTCGTCTGCGTGGCGTGGCGGGCCTGCGTGTTGTCGATGCCTCGGCAATGCCCACCATCACCTCGGGCAACACCAATGCACCGGTCATGCTTATGGCAGAGCGGGCGGCGCGCGACATCCTGGCTTCACGCTAGCCATCGTCTTTTTTACCCGAAACCGTGCGCCATGAACGTCTCCGCAACAAACCCTTCGCAGGCATCCTCAAAGACAGCCGGCCTTGGTCTTAGGTCCTACGAGAATGGCGTCTGGAGTCTGGACTCTGGTTATTTTCGAGATTCCTTTGATGCCGTCCATCTCATTGAAGACAGGGGCGAGCTTGCTGTTGTAGATGCAGGGACCCAATTCTCGGTGCCCCGTATTCTTCAAGCGATTCAAGAGCTCGGGCTTACCCCCGACGATGTCCGCTACATACTTCTAACCCATGTGCATCTTGATCATGCAGGGGGTGCCGGGCTGCTCGCCAGTCACTGCAACCAAGCACAGGTTGTGGTTCATCCGCGAGGGGTTCGTCATCTGGTGAATCCCAGCAAGCTCTGGCAGGCGGTCTGCCAGGTCTACACCCAAGACGTTGCAGAGCGTGACTACGGTGGCATGGTTCCCATTGACCCGTCCCATATTATTGAGGCTACCGAGACGCTTTCCCTCAAGCTTGGCTCTCGCCAAATCAACTTCTGGGATGCACCCGGCCATGCCCTGCATCATGTCTTTATTCTTGATGAGGGGTCCAATGCCATTTTCACCGGCGACACCTTTGGCATCTCTTATCGCGAGCTCGACAGCCCCCAGGGCGCTTTTACTTTTGTAACCAGCTCCCCAAGCCAGTTCGACCCCCAAACGCATAAAGCATCCGTTATGCGTGTCATGCAGGCAAAGCCCAAGGCGGTCTACCTTACCCATTACTCCGAGCTTCGCCAGGTGCAGGCCGCAGGCGAGGCTTTGCTGCAACAAATCGACAGCTACGCTGCCCTTGCAAGCCGGCACGGCCATCGCGGTCAAGGCCGAGCGCAGGCTATTGCGGCCGATCTTGAAGACCTGCTCTTTGATCAGTTAAAAGCCCATGGCAGCCTGCTGTCGCAAAAGGAGCTTAAGACGCTTCTGGCCCTCGATCTCAGGCTCAATACCGATGGGCTGATCTGCTGGCTCGATCGAATCAAGGCGAACAGCTAGCCCAGGGGAAATACCCCGGCTAGGAACCCTATAATCAGGCTGCTGATGAACGACTCCACCAAAGCCCTGCAAGAGGCACTGCGCGCAACCCCAGACACCTCCCTCGAGGGCTCTGGGCTGGCTCAGGCCGTAATCCAGCCCAAGGGCCTTACCGAAGCGCCCGCCTTTGAAAGCCTCGGGCAGGCGCTTGCCCAGCGTATTCTTATCATTGACGGGGCCATGGGCACCATGATTCAACAGGTCAGGCTCACCGAGGAGCATTACCGCGGCCAGACCGGTGAGCATGCCGTCGCCTTAAACAAAGACCAGCAGGCCGTGCTCGATCAGGCTGTTGCCAAGGGCATTGACCTTAAAGGTAACAACGAACTTTTAAGCCTCAGCCAGCCAGAACTCATCAAGACCATCCATCGTCAGTACCTGGAAGCGGGTGCCGACATTATCGAGACCAATACCTTTGGTGCAACCTCGGTGGCCCAGGACGACTACCACTTGGCCGGACTGGTTCGTGATATGAACCTTGCCTCAGCCAGGCTTGCCTGCGAGGCACGCGATGCCTTTTCCAGCCCAGACAGGCCCAGATTCGTAGCCGGTGCCCTCGGGCCCACGCCACGAACAGCCTCCATTTCACCCGATGTCAACGACCCGGGCGCCCGTAACATTACTTTCGATGCGCTCGTAAGCAGCTACCTCGAGCAGGCCCAAGCCCTGCTTGATGGCGGCATCGACCTTTTCCTTGTTGAAACCATCTTCGACACGCTTAACGCCAAGGCCGCCCTGTATGCCCTTGAGCAGCTCTTTGAAACCACCGGCACGCGCTGGCCCGTCATG
The DNA here is from genome assembly GCA_030834045.1 of Burkholderiales bacterium. Lineage (GTDB taxonomy): Bacteria > Pseudomonadota > Gammaproteobacteria > Burkholderiales > Burkholderiaceae_A > Hahnella. Next base: position 9,116 of record JAURFZ010000009.1, on the reverse strand, counting down.
ATCTCGGGTACGGTCACCGATGCATCAGGCCGTATTCTGTCAGGCCAGACCGTGGAGGCCTTCTGGAACAGTGTTCGCCATGCAAGGCCCATCACGGTTGGGCTTAACTGCGCTTTGGGTGCGGCCCTTATGCGGCCTTATGTGGAAGAAATCTCAAAACTTGCCGACACCGCCATCTGCATCTACCCTAACGCGGGCCTTCCCAACCCCATGGCTGAGACAGGCTTTGATGAGACACCGCCCATTACCTCGGGCTTTTTAAAAGACTTTGCCTCAAGCGGATGGGTCAATGTTGTGGGTGGCTGCTGCGGCACCACCCCCGACCATATTCGTGCCATTGCCCAGGCTGTCAATGCCTTTCGTCCCCGGCCCTTGGCCTTCAAAGAAAACTCTGTCACAAGGCTTTCGGGGCTTGAGCCCTTAAACATTGGCGAAAGTTCCTTGTTTGTGAATGTGGGTGAGCGCACCAATGTCACCGGCTCCAAGCAGTTTGCACGTCTTATTCTTAATGGCGACTTTGAAAAGGCCGTGGACGTTGCCAGGCAGCAGGTTGAAAACGGTGCCCAGGTTATTGACATCAACATGGACGAGGCCATGCTCGACTCCAAGGCCGCCATGACCCGGTTCTTAAACCTTATTGCCTCCGAGCCCGATATCTCTCGTGTGCCCATCATGATCGACTCTTCGAAATGGGAAGTCATCGAGGCCGGTCTTAAGTGTGTGCAAGGCAAGGCCATCGTCAACTCCATCTCGCTTAAAGAGGGTGAAGAGCCCTTTTTGTATCAGGCGCGCCAGTGCATGAAGTACGGGGCCTCAGCGGTCATCATGGCCTTTGATGAGCAAGGGCAGGCCGATACGCTTGAACGCCGTAAAACCATATGCCAACGCGCCTACACACTTTTACGAAACGAACTGAATTTTCCCGCTGACGATATTATTTTTGACCCCAATATTTTTGCCATCGCAACCGGCATCGACGAACACAACCGCTATGCAATCGACTTCCTTGAGGCCACGCGTTGGATTCGCAAGAACCTGCCTGCAGCCAAGGTCTCGGGTGGCGTCTCCAATGTCAGCTTCTCCTTCCGCGGCAACGACGCCGCACGCGAAGCAATTCATACCGTCTTTCTTTACCACGCCGTGAAAGCTGGTATGACCATGGGCATTGTCAATGCAGGGCAGCTTGGTGTTTACGAGAACCTCGACCCCGTGCTGCGTGAGCATGTTGAAGACATTGTTTTCGACAGGCGGCCTGATGCAACCGAGCGCATGATTGATCTCGCTGGTCAGCTACGCAGTGGCGAGCGCAAGGAAGAAGAAAAGCTTGCATGGCGAGGCCTTGATGTAGAAAAAAGGCTCGAACATGCCCTGGTTCATGGTCTTACAGAATTTATTGTTGAAGACACCGAAGAGGCACGCCAGCTTATTCAAGGCCGCTCGGGGCGGCCCATTGAGGTGATTGAAGGCCCGTTGATGACCGGCATGAATGTTGTAGGTGATCTCTTCGCACAGGGCAAAATGTTTCTGCCCCAGGTGGTTAAATCCGCGCGAGTCATGAAGGCTGCTGTGGCGCACCTTGTGCCCTACATTGAGAAGGAGCAGGCTGCCAGTGGCCAGACCAAGGCCAAGGGCAAAATGATTCTCGCCACGGTCAAAGGCGACGTACACGACATTGGTAAAAACATCGTCTCGGTTGTCCTGCAATGCAATAACTTCGAGATTGTTAACCTGGGTGTGATGGTGCCCGCCGCGCACATTATTGCGGCTGCCAAGGAGCACAATGCCGACATCATTGGTCTCTCTGGCCTTATTACACCCTCGCTTGAAGAGATGGCCGTTGTTGCACGCGAAATGGAACACGATGAATGGTGTCGGTGCCGTCAGATCCCCCTGCTGATTGGTGGAGCGACCACATCCCGCGTGCACACGGCGGTCAAAATTGCGCCCCACTACTCCGGCCCGGTGATCTGGGTTCCCGATGCCTCTCGCTCGGTGCCCGTTGCCCAGTCCCTTACCAGCACCGAGGAGCAGAAGGCCACCTACCTCGGCGACCTTTTCAAAGACTACGCCAAGCTTCGTGAACGCCATGCCAACAAGCCCAGTTCGCGCATGCTCAGTCTTGAAGAGGCCCGGGCCAACGCTGCAAAGGTTAATTTCCTTCATCCCGCACCCCAGCCCAAGGTGACAGGCCGCCGCCTGCTCAAGGCCTTTCCTTTAGACGATCTTGTCGAGACCATCGACTGGACCCCCTTTTTTCAGACCTGGGATCTTGCCGGCCCCTTTCCCGCCATTCTTGACGATGCCATTGTGGGCGAGCAGGCTCGAGCGCTTTATGCCGACGGCAAAGCCATGCTGCGTCGGTTGATTGAATCCAGGCAGCTCACGGCCAACGGCGCCTTTGGCCTCTGGCCAGCAAGGCGCACAGCGCCCGAGGACATCACAGTATTTTCTGGGCCCGACCTTAAAACAGCACTCTTCACATGGGTGGGCCTGCGTCAGCAAACCGAAAAGCCCAGTAACGAGCCAAACAAATCGCTTGCCGACTACCTGCTGCCGATCACCGAGCAGGGCGAGGACTACCTTGGCGCTTTCGCCGTGAGCATTCACGGTGCCGACAAGCTTGCCCAGAGGTACGAGGCCAAGGGCGATGACTACAACGCCATCTTGGTGAAGGCCCTGGCCGACCGGCTTGCGGAATCGTTTGCTGAAGAGCTTCATCGAAGGGTACGCACCGAGTTCTGGGGCTATGCAGCCTCCGAGGCCTTAAAGAATGAAGAGCTTATTGCAGAGCGTTATCAAGGCATTCGCCCCGCACCTGGCTATCCATCCTGCCCCGATCACAGCGTGAAGCCCGAGCTGCTTGAGGCGCTTAACGCCAAGGACATTCCAATGACGCTTACTGAAAACCTGGCCATGCTTCCCGCATCGGCTGTCTGCGGGTTTTATTTCTGGCGGCCTGAGGCTCAGTACTTCAATCTTGGACCCATTGCCGACGATCAGCTCAACGACTATGCCGTGCGCGCGGGCGTGTCCACCGACATTGCCCAACAAAGGCTTGTCAGTCTGCTTGCTTAAAAAAGCTCGTTCAGAAGGACGCTAGAGTGACTCCCAGATAACTGGGTCGCCCTTTTCGTGGGCAAGCTTAAGCATGGCAACAAGAGGGACCAGGCGACTGGCCAGGCTCACGGAGGTGGGAGGTCTGGGTTGTGAAACCGGGTCCTGCATATCCGTCTCATCAAGCCCGTCTTGCCCTTTCGTTTTTTCTTGATTTCGAATGGAGGCCTGTAAGCCCTCCGTTTCCTTTATAAGTCTGGCAAGATGCTCGTGCAGCCAGATACCAGGCACGTGAAAGTCCTGGTTCAACTCTGAAAAGATGGCCTCTACCACCTTGTCCATCATAAGAAAAGGCGCGGCAGCGCGGGTACTAAAACGAATCACAGACACTCCTTTTTGGGCAGAGCCCTAAGACTTGGTAAAGTCGCCCCATTATGAAGCGTCTTCTTGGCCTACTTGCCAGCCTAAGCCTAATGAGCTGCACCCCAGAGTTGAACTGGCGAATTCATCGTGAGCCCGACACCAACTGGCAGGTGGCATTTCCCGCTAAGCCTGTGTCAGTGAAACGAACCCTTGCACTTACAGACCCACCAAATGCAACCATTGAGTTGCAGCTCTGGGCAGCTAATGTGAATGAAGTTCGCTACACCATCGGCTATGCCCGTTGGGTAGGCAAGCCGTCTGATCACGCCAAGCAAGAGCATCTCGCCAAGACCCTTGAGTCGGCCATGCTCAACAACATCTCGGCGCATCAGAAAGTATTTGCCCAGGCCCCTGATTTAGCCAGCCCAAACGACTCGCGCCCTTCCGACAGCGATGTCACTGCCCGGCCTTTGCTCAAGGCCGTTGGAACCATTCTTCTTAACCCAAAGCAGGGTCCTGTCGAGGCTCAGTTGTGGATGCAGACCCATGTTCGTTCGGGCGATGTCATCGAGGCCATTGTGCTTGGGCCCACAGAGAGCTTCTCGCAAGAAGCAGCCGAGCAGTTCTTAAGCTCGTTTAGGCCAAGGCTTTAATGGCATCAGGCCGGTCGAGGCCGCGTCGCATTTCAATGGCCTTTGCCATATGGGCTGGCTCAACCGTGGCAGCCTCTTCGAGATCAGCCACGGTTAGTGCAACGCGTAACAGGCGGTCATGCACCCGCAGGCTGTTTCCCGAGGCATTCATAAACTGCCGCAGCAGGCAGCGAGCCTGCTCGGAAAAGAGGCCTGCCTGCGCGAGCAGCTGCTCAGGCGTTAAATGCGCATTGGCGCATCCCTGCCGATCTTCAGCCCTCTGGCGCGCTCGTTGAATGCGCAGGCGTGTCGCTTTGTAAAGATCCGCCGCGTCGGTATGCGCGGGTGCGGGCCTCGTAGTCGCAGAAGGCGATTGGCGAGAAAGCAGCAGGGCGAGGTCGAACCGGTCAAGCAAGGGCCCCGACAGGCGCATGCGATAGCGTTGAACCTGCTCCGAGCTGCAATGGCAGAGCTTTGGGCCGGACGACGCCCCGTAATACCCGCAGGGACAGGGGTTCATGGCAGCAACCAACAATGCACGGGCGGGAAGGCTTAAGCGTGTGCGCATGCGAACAACATGCACCTCCCCCGTTTCCAGAGGCTCTCGCAAGGCCTCCAGGCTTGATCGCCCGAACTCGGGCAGTTCATCAAGAAAGAGAACACCCCGATGGGCCAGGGACACTTCTCCGGGAATAACGGGCTGTCCACCGCCCACCAAGGCCACGGCCGAGGCCGTATGGTGGGGGGCGCGAAATGGGGGGAGGCAGGGCAGCCTAGCGTCCGGCCTAAATGCAATGGAGCCCGCTGAGCCCGACAAGGCATGAATAGACTGCACCTCTCGCGACTGCGAAGGTGCAAGGCTCGGCATCAGTCCGTTGAGGCTGTGCGCAATCATTGACTTTCCTACCCCTGGCGGGCCCATAAGCAGAAGGTTATGCAGGCCTGTAGCGGCAATCAGAGCGGCCTGTTTGGCCTCATCCTGACCATAGATGGCGGACCACTGAGCGCAGGCAATGGTCTCCTCCTGGCCTGCGGTTGCTGGCTGCTTGTTCTGAGTGTCCCGATCACCCTGATCGCCGTGATCGCCACGATCGCTGGGCATAACGAGCGAGCCGAATGGCTTAGTGCCTCTTAACCCCTCCACCGCCTGGCACAGGCCTTCCACGCAGGCGACGGTTGGCTCATCTTTAAGGAGATAAAGATCATGGGCATTAACCCGAGGGAATAAAAGACGGGGTTGGCTTGAGAATCTTGCAGCCTGTTGATCAAAACCCCGAACACCACGGTCAACCACCGATATGCCCAAAGCGGCGGCCTTAGGCAAAGGCAAGAGATCGCCTGTTAGTGAGAGCTCCCCAAAGACCAGCCAGTTATTAAGAACCTTGCCATCGATATCTCCGGCTGCAGCAAGTATGGCAAGGGCAATGGCGAGGTCGTAATGGCCCGAGGTTTTGGGCAGGTCCGCCGGCGCTAGGTTAACCGTAAGCCGGCCTTGCGGGAAACGAAAGCCTGCCGTCTCTATGGCCGCGCGCACGCGCTCTCGCGCCTCGCGAACGGCACCGCTGGCTAAGCCAACAATGGAGAACTGGGGAAGACCCCCGGAGAGATGGGCCTCGATACGAACCACTTGGGCCTGCAACCCCAACAGTTCAACGGAATAAGCAATAGAGAGTGTAGTCGTCATGCCCCCATGGAACGCGAGGCGCTGGCGGGCTGACTACTGGTCGTTTATGGGGCTTGTGCCGGTCTGGCCGAGGTCAGGGCGAGCATTGCCTGCAGTGTTGTTGCTGGACGCCGCCTCGCCTGCCTGAGACGTGAACGCCCTAAGCTGAGCCTCCAGCTCTGCGAGCTTCATAAGTGCCTGTTCCAGCAGACGGCTTTGCTGATCGAATTCTTCACGGGTCACCAGATCCATCTTCTGCAAGGTGGCATCCATGGTCTGGCGAAGCTGCGCCTGCACCTGCGCAGCTGGGCCGCTGGCCATAACATCGGCAAGTTTTTTCTGAAGATCAGCAAAAAGGGGGGGGAGTTCAGGCATGCATGAACGTTACCCCATTTCTGGCTGCTTTTCAGGGGCGCTGTCCCCAAAAGGAGGGGCGGACGGAGGCTGCCCTCTTTGTGGTGCGCCGCGCACCAAGTCGGTGCCTTTGAGCTGGCTGCGCACCATGGGCCGGCGTTCATCGTGCAATTAAGCCTCTTTTTAGGCCCTTACTAGGCTCTTTTAGGCCTTTTTGGACTGGCACAGTAATCGCTACTAAGGCTCGGGTAAGCCGTACTTCATCCCCATTTTTAGGAGAACCTTCATGAAAAAAACCCTTCTTGCGATTGCACTGTCCTCGGCTTTCGTGTCTTTCACTCCCGCCGTTTCCGCTGAATCCGAAATCGAACTCTCCGCTAACTTCGGCCTGGTAAGCGACTATCGGTTCCGAGGCGTTTCACAAACGAATAAGGAGATGGCCGCGCAAGGTGGTTTTGACCTCGCCCACAAGAGTGGTTTTTATATGGGCACTTGGACCTCAAACGTCTCCGATTTTGCGAACCCTAATGGCAACGGGCTGGAGATCGACGCCTACCTTGGGTACAGCACAGAGGTTGGAGGAATCGGCATAGACATTGGTAACCTTTACTACTACTACCCGGCGAACGAGGCGTCACCCAACGTGGACACGAACGAGGTCTACCTGGGTCTCTCGGTAAGTGCGTTCACCTTGAAGACGTCGTATGCCACATCGAAATACTTCGGAGTGGCGGGCTCCAAAGGCACGATCTATTACAACTTATCCGGCGAATTCCCAGTCAGTGACTCCACCTCAATTTCCGCAGCCATTGGTTATGTCGATCCCAAGGGTGGCGCAACGAAAGGCTATGACTACTCCGTTGGAGTAAGTACAGAACTCAACGGGTTTTCGCTCGGAGCCAGTTACATCACCACCAGTGGGGATTTAAGTGACACCTTGAGCGGAACGAAGGAGGTAGCCAAAGGCACTGTCGTCGTCTCGATCTCCAAATCCTTCTAACCCAATACGGCATCAATCCCTTTTCGATCGTTTTAAAGGACAGACATGAAACTCATCACCGCAATCATCAAGCCCTTCAAGCTTGATGAGGTCCGCGAGGCCTTATCAAGCATTGGGGTGCAAGGCATTACGGTGACCGAAGTCAAAGGCTTCGGTCGCCAAAAAGGTCACACCGAACTCTATCGAGGCGCGGAGTATGTCGTGGACTTCCTTCCCAAGGTAAAACTGGAAGTGGCCATTGCAGAGTCCCTTCTCGATCAGGCGGTGGAAGCCATTGAGAACGCAGCGCGTACCGGCAAGATTGGCGACGGAAAAATATTTGTCTCCAGTCTTGAGTCGGTTGTTCGAATTCGCACCGGTGAGACGGGCCAAGAAGCCCTTTAACGCAAGCCGACTTTACGACCCCATTGCATTGTGAGGACTCTATGAAATTAACTTCTCTATTCAACCGCGGTGCGGCTGGACTGCTGGCAATAGGGCTTGCCGCCCTTTGCCTTCCAGTCTTTGCCCAGACAGCGGCCCCCGAAGCTGCAGCCGCCGCCGTTGCTGCAGCCCCTGATGTTTTAAGTCATGTCTTTGAACTGCAGTACGCCATGGACACGTTTTACTTTTTGGTCTGTGGTGCCTTGGTGATGTGGATGGCTGCTGGCTTCTCCATGCTTGAGGCCGGTCTTGTTCGTACCAAGAACACCACGGAGATTCTTACCAAGAACGTGGCGCTCTACTCGATTGCCTGCATCATGTACATGGTCTGCGGCTACGCCATCATGTATGACGGAAGCTACTTCTTATCGGGCATTGCCGGCGGTGAAAGCCTTACGGGTGACGTTCTTAAGAGTTTCTCCGAGCGTGAAGGTGGGTTCGGTGGTGACTCCATTTACGCGGACCCCTCCGACTTCTTCTTCCAGGTTGTGTTTGTTGCGACGGCCATGTCAATTGTCTCGGGCGCTGTCGCCGAGCGCATGAAGCTCTGGGCCTTCCTCATCTTCTGCGTGGTCATGACGGGCTTTATCTACCCAATGGAAGGTTCGTGGACATGGAACGGTGCGGACGTGTTTGGCATGTTCAACCTGGGTGATATGGGCTTTTCCGACTTTGCTGGCTCTGGCATTGTTCATATGGCGGGAGCCTCGGCCGCACTGGCTGGCGTCTTGTTGCTGGGGCCCCGCAAAGGAAAGTACGGCCCGAACGGCGAGATCAAGCCCATTCTCGGATCCAACCTGCCACTTGCCACGCTGGGCACCTTCATCCTCTGGATGGGTTGGTTTGGCTTTAATGGAGGCTCGGTTCTGAAACTTGGCGACATTGCTAACGCCAATTCGGTTGCTATGGTCTTCTTAAATACCAATGCCGCAGCGGCCGGCGGTCTTATTGCAGCCCTTTTGATCTCCAAAGCCCTTTATGGCAAGGCCGACCTCACGATGGCATTAAACGGCGCTTTGGCAGGCCTCGTGGCCATTACCGCAGAGCCTTCAGCGCCTTCTGCTTTACAGGCCACCTTGTTCGGCGCGGCAGGCGGCATCCTCGTGGTCTTTTCCATTCGTGCATTGGATGCCATGAAAATTGATGACCCTGTGGGTGCCATTTCGGTGCATGGTGTGGTTGGTCTGCTTGGCCTGTTGCTGGTTCCGGTCACCAATCCGGACTCCACCTTCACCGGTCAGATCATGGGTGCCATCACAATCTTTGTCTGGGTCTTTGTTACCAGCCTCATTGTCTGGGGCATCCTCAAGGCCATTATGGGTATCCGTGTCTCTGAGGAAGAGGAATACGAAGGCGTGGACCAGCTCGAATGCGGCCAAGAGGCCTACCCTGAGTTTGTAGGTCGCAACTAAGTTTCCAGTTCGTTTCTCCTAAGGGCTTCTTTTTCGAGCAGCCCTCCTCCCCAGGCCCGCGGCACACCAGTGACCGCGGGCTTTTTTTACCCGAACGCTACAATCAGGGCTATGAATCCTCAAGTTCAACCAAGCCTATGTGGCCGGCTCATCGACCTCGAAAGGCGTGTGCTTAATCACAGCACCGAAATCGAACACTGGTTCCGATCGCAGTG
>JAURFZ010000099.1 GCA_030834045.1 Burkholderiales bacterium | reverse complement strand
GTCATGACGAGGTGGCAATTGTGTCGGATCAACCCGGAACGACTCGGGACCGATTGACAGAAGAGTTGTTAGTGCAGGGCGTGCACTATCTTCTCACCGATACCGCCGGGCTTCGGGACGCGCAGGAGCCCGTGGAGCGGTTAGGCATTGAGCGAACCTGGCAATCGCTAAAGGCGGCAGACCTTGTTCTTTTTGTGGAAGATATTCGGGCAAGAGGGGGTGAGGATGAGGCGTTGTTTCGTCAATGTCTTCAAAACGCACCTGTCGGGGCCAAAGTCTGGAGAATTGTAAATAAGGTGGATCTGATGCCTGAGGCCTGCGCGGTCCCTGAGGCCATAGAGCCGCCAACGTTTTTTGTTTCCGCCCGGACCGGCCAGGGGCTTGATGTTTTAGGACAGGCGATTGTCTCGTTTGTTTCCACAGACCAGGCCGAAGGCGCAAGTCTTTTTGCGGCTCGGCAGAGGCACCTTGATGCCCTCAATCGTGTGAAGGCTCAGCTTATTGAGGCGCAGGAGCATATTCGGCTCGACTCCTTAGAGCTCTTGGCCGAGCATCTTCGACTCGCACAAGACTTGTTGGGTGAAATTCTGGGTCGTCGGACCAGCGACGATTTATTGGGAGATATTTTTAGTCGGTTCTGTATAGGGAAGTAGGGGTCTGAGGACGGGTTAGGACTTGGCAGAGGGCCCCGGGTAGGGCGAGGTGGTTGGAAGAAATAACTTTTTTCGACGGTCTTTTTTAACTGAACCGGCCTCGTAGATACGCCCAGACATTGCGATGTAAACCCCTGGCTTTGCAAGTTGGCAGGCGGCCACAGCAAGGCCGAGGTTAAAAAAGCCATCGGAATCCTGGTGGGCCACAGGCACCATGGCACCAGTGAGCACAACGGTCTTTTTTAACTGCTTGTCAAGGCTGGTTTTTATGGCCAGCGCTGTTGAAGTCATGGTGTCGGTACCGTGAACAATCACCAGGTGGCGTTCTTTTGCTTTGAGGATGCGCTTCACAATCACTTCGCGTTCTTTGTCGCCCATCAGTAGGCTGTCAAGAAGCATGACCTGCTCAATGCGTGGTCGGTTGGCAAGTCTTGCATTTCTTGTCAGCGTCTCTAAGCAACTTCCAGCAAAGCCCAACTCTCCAAGGGCGTCAAGGTAGCGCTTCTCAAAGGTGCCTCCGGTGGTGAGGATCGCAAGCCCGGGAGGGCGAGTGGGTTTGGATCGTGGCATAAGGGTCGGTTGTTAGTGACTCGCTAGCGCTCGTGTTGGTGAGACTTGAATCATCTTCTGGGCTTGGGCAATGGCCTCAAGTAGGGACGCTGGGCTTGCCCGCCATTGATGGGCGATGTCGAAGGCCGTGCCATGGTCGACGCTGGTGCGAATAAAGGGCAGGCCCAGGGTGATGTTCACTCCGTGGTCAAGACCGAGGTACTTGATGGGAATGAGGCCTTGGTCATGGTAGAGGGCAATGACTAGGTGGATATTGGCGGGGTTTTGTCGCGCACGCATGAAGACGGTGTCCGCTGGCCAGGGTCCAGTGACCTGAATGCCGCGGGACTGGGCGATTGCAATGGCAGGGGCCACGATGGTTAGATCCTCATTGCCGATGGCGCCGCCTTCGGAGGCATGGGGGTTGAGGGCCGCAACCGCAAGGTTTGGAACGGGCTGGCCGTATTGGTAGCCGCAGCGATGGGCGATCTCAATGGTTTCAAGGAGTTCGTGCGGGGTGATTCGAGAGGTTACCTCATGCAGCGGAATGTGGATGGTGTGTAAGAGCACGCGTAACTCAGGATTGATCAGCAGCATGCGGACGGGCGGTGGGGCGTCGGGCTTGCTTAAATGCGCCAGCAATTCGGTGTGACCAGGCCATGGATGCCCGGCCAAGTGCAGTGCTTCTTTGTTAAGGGGGGCCGTAACCATTCCACGAACTCCATTAGAGAGGCAGGCCTTGGCTGCGGAGACAACGGCCTGATAGGCTGACTGTCCGGAGGCGGCGGATACCTCGCCAATGGGGTAGGGCCCTCGAGAGCCCGTGTCCTCGGTCATCTGCGAGAGTGTTGTGTCTTCAAGGGGCTTGCCAAGCAGGCTGTTGACCGTTTGAAGGTGGGCAAGGTCGCCAAATAAGCGTAGGTTGACTGCGGTGGTGTGGGCACGAAGGTGTTTGGCTGCTTTGATGCAGAGTTCGGGTCCAATGCCCGAGGGGTCACCCATGGTGAGCGCGATGGTGCTTAGGGTCTCGGTCAATGGTCTTGCTTTCGCGGCGGTGTCTTTTGGGGGTTTCTGCTTAATTGAAATACAATGCGAATCTTACCGGTTTGCAGCGGAGCCCAAGATTTGTTTCACGTGAAACAAATGGCAGAAGGAATGGCCAGGGGTTTCACGTGGAACATTGCGCGTCCGGTGTCATTCACATTCTCGCGGGGAGCCTTTGGTCTTATGGCAGCAGGGCGTTTTGAACTTATTGTTGTTGGTGGTGGCCATGCGGGAACGGAAGCTGCGTTGGCGGCGGCCCGCATGGGCGCGAAGACCCTGCTCATTACCCACTCGCTCGACAGCCTGGGCCAAATGTCCTGCAACCCCTCGATTGGTGGAATTGGAAAAGGCCATCTTGTAAAGGAAATTGACGCCTGCGGCGGCGCCATGGCCATTGCAACGGACGAGGCGGGGATTCAGTTCCGAACCTTGAATCAGTCAAAGGGCCCTGCCGTGCGTGCAACCCGGGCCCAGGCCGACAGGGTTCTCTATCGCAAGGCCATTCGTGGGCGGCTTGAAAACCAGCCAAACCTCTGGCTTTTTGCGGAGGCGGTGGACGATATTTTGTTGGATGCCCACAAGGTTAAAGGTGTTAAGACGCAGTCGGGGGTGGTCTTTGAGGCACAGCGAATTGTACTTACGGCAGGCACCTTCTTAAATGGCAAGATTCACATCGGGCTTGATCATTATTCCGCAGGGCGGGCCGGAGAGCCTGCGGCGCTGCGGTTGTCTGATCGCCTGAAAGACCTTGGTCTAGGGCAGGGCAGGCTTAAAACTGGAACGCCACCCAGACTTGATGGCCGCTCAATTCAGTTTGAGGGCCTCGTTATGCAGCCAGGGGATGATCCGGAGCCAGCCTTTTCTTTCTGGGGGTCGCGCGCGCTTCATCCCGAGCAACGGCCTTGTTGGTTGACCCATACCAATGAGGAGACCCATGCCTTCATTCGCGCGGGCCTTGATCGATCCCCGCTCTTTTCCGGCGTGATTGAGGGGGTAGGGCCCCGCTATTGCCCATCGATTGAGGACAAGGTTCACCGGTTCTCCCAGCGGCCAAGCCATCAGATTTACCTGGAACCCGAGGGGCTAACCACCCACGAGATCTATCCCAATGGCATTTCCACAAGCCTGCCCTACGACGTTCAAGTTCAGCTGGTTCGCTCTATTAAAGGGCTTGAGGATGCGCACATTCTTCGTCCCGGCTATGCCATTGAATACGACTTTTTCGATCCGCGTGGACTCTCGCTCAGTCTGGAGACCAAGGCCATTGCGGGCTTATTCTTTGCTGGTCAAATTAATGGCACAACCGGCTATGAAGAGGCCGCCGCCCAGGGCCTGGTGGCCGGTGTCAATGCGGTTTTAAGTCTTCGGGGCGAAGAGGCCTGGGTGCCTCGCCGAGACGAGTCTTACCTTGGTGTTCTGGTTGACGACCTGGTCACCCAGGGGGTCACGGAGCCCTATCGCATGTTCACAAGCCGGGCAGAGTATCGCCTCAGCCTGCGGGAAGACAATGCCGACCTTCGGCTATGCGAGCAGGCAAAGACATTGGGGCTCCTTACGGAGGCGCAATGGCGTCTCTTTAATGAAAAGCGTGAGTCCATTGAGACCGAGTTTGCATTTCTGAAGCAGGCGATGCTGTCACCGAAAGAGCTGCAGACCTTGGCCCTTGAGGACTCGAGCTACTCCTCAGTGGGGCGAATGACCGCCGCCGATCTTTTAAGAAGACCCTCCACCCGCTATGAGGCCATTGAGCCCTTTTTGCAACGCGGCGAGCAGCCTGCTCCTGCCCCATCCGTCTTGGAACAGGTGCTTATTCAACTGAAGTATTCGGGCTATCTTTCGCGTCAACAGCAGGAGGTTGACCGGCAAAAGCAGCTTCTGGAGACCACGATTCCGGATGATTTTGTCTACCAAGGTCTTGCCGGACTCTCCAATGAAATGGTCCAGAAACTTCAGAGCATTCGGCCACGAACACTCGACCAGGCCTCTCGAATTTCTGGTGTTACGCCAGCTGCCATCTCTATTCTTTTGGTTTACATCAAGCGTCATCGTGCTGGCCCCGTGAAAGATCCTGCAAGCCTTGCAGCCTAAAGCCACGCACCAGACCTCGGTGTCGCGCTTAGACGAGACCAAGGAGATTGGAGAAAGCCTTGATCGCCAGCTTGGCCAGGTGCTTGAGCCCGCGCGCAGGCAGGCCCTTGTTGAGTTTCTGCGCGTTCTTCGCGCCTGGAACCATGTCCACAACTTAACGGCTATTCATGATCTTGATGAGCAGGTTCGCCGTCATCTGGTGGAGTCGGTGCTAACTTTCAGACAGTTTCCTCCAGACCTCCAGCGCGCCTCGTCGGACAGGCCACTGCGTGTCATGGATGTGGGCTCTGGGGCTGGGGTACCCGCCATTGCATGGGCCATTCTGGCGGGCCCTTCGTTTCACATGACGTTGGTTGAGAAAGTGGGCAAGAAGGCGGCCTTTCTTCGCCGGGTTGTGCATCAGTTAGAGCTGGGATCAAGGGTTGCTGTAATTGAGGACGATGTTCGGCAGGTTAAGCCCCTTGAGCCTTACCAAGTGGTCTCAAGTCGAGCCTTTGCTAGCCTTGGGGACTTTATTAACTGGACGCACCATTTATTGGTGCCTTCGGGCATGTGGCTGTATCTGGCAGGCCAGCTTAATCGAATTGCTGGACTCAGTGAGCACGGCTATTGTCACGCGGACCCGTCGTTGGGTGTGCGCCTTTTCAACATCACGCCGGTTTACCTGCCAGGCCAGGAGGCATCCCACCTGGTCTGGCTCTCAAGGGAAGGATTCGCATGCTAGCGCAGGTTTTCTGCATTGCAAACCAAAAGGGCGGGGTTGGCAAAACCACAACGGCGGTGAACCTTGCCGCCTCGTTGACCAGCCTCGGCTGTCGCACGCTACTTGTTGACCTCGACCCGCAGGGCAATGCCACCATGGGCAGCGGCGTCGACAAACGCGCGCTGTCGATGACGGTTTATCAAGTGCTGCTCGGTGAAAAAACGATTGCCGAAGTTCGCCGTCGCGCGGCGCATGCCGGATACGACGTGCTGCCGTCGAACCGCGAACTTGCCGGCGCCGAAGTCGAACTGGTCGACATCGATCACCGCGAAACTCGGCTAAAGGAAGCGCTTCAGTCGGTGACCGCCGAATATGATTTCATCCT
>JAURFZ010000098.1 GCA_030834045.1 Burkholderiales bacterium | reverse complement strand
ATGTACCGACGATCGAGCGTTAAAGGCAGTTGGTTTGTGCCTGTGGCTAGCATGCCTGGCCCTCGCGCTCAGCAAGCCGGGTAACAGCCTGTTCAAACTTATGGCCGCGGTCAATGTAGTTATCAAACATATCGAAGCTAGCGCAGGCAGGCGATAAAAGCACCATGACTCGGGCGCCAGTCTGCACGGAATAGTCGCGTGCCCACTGCCATGCATGGGTCACGGCCTCATCAAGGCTTTGGGCCAGCTGCACCTGAAGCCCCGCCTGTTCGCAGGCCCGAGCAATCTCGGGCCCGGCCTGACCCATCGTCACTACATAGGCACGACGCTCTGACAAAAGCCTAACCAGGCCTGAGAAATCCTGGGACTTACCAAGCCCCCCAAGAATGACCGCAATGGGTCCTGCAGTGCCACGAAGGGCGGCCATGGTGGCGCCCGTGTTGGTGCCCTTGCTGTCGTTAATGAATTCAACCGCATCCATTTCGGCAACCGACTGCATGCGATGAGGCTCTCCGCAATACTGGGTTAAGGCATGCAGCATGGCGGCGAGCTGGGGACAGACCTGCATGGCAAGACCCAAGGCGGCCATTGCGTTAAGGCTGTTATGGCCGCCCGTAATACGCAGGGCCTCTATGGGTACGAGACGTTGAGGTTTAAGCTCCGGGTCTTCAGGCCAATGAGCAATCCATTCAATGCCTTGATGAAGCAGGCCAAAACCAGGGCGGTGGCTTGAAGCAGGCCCAATGCCAAAGCTCACCATGGGCGGCATTTTGGCTTTGGTCCGTAAGGCTTCAATGGCCGCAAGTAACTCCCCTTCGCCTCGGTTTACGACCATGGCACAAGGGCTTGGCTGGCCAATGCCAAAGACACGAAGCTTGGCTGCCATGTAGTCCTGCATGCTGGGATGCCAGTCAAGATGGTCCTGGCTAAGGTTTAAAACGGTCGCAACCGTGGGAGAAAACCGGTGGGCAAGTGCCAGCTGAAAGCTTGACAACTCCACGACCCAGACCTGCGGCCATCGTGCCACTGCCTCACGCTCAAGCAACCCTCTTAAAAGCGACGGACCCTGGTTGCCCGCCTCCTGCACATCCATTTCGGCCGCACGAAGCAGGTGCGCGGTAAGCCTTGCTGTTGTGGTCTTGCCATTTGTTCCGGTCACCGCCACAACAGTGGGGCGGTTAAGCGCAAGGGTCTTGCCCTCATCCTCGGCGCTGTCCATTCGGCCCAGGTGACTTAAGGCCCAGTCAAACAGGTCAAGCTCTCCCACCACGGTAAGCCCGTTATCTTGCGCGGCATTCAGAAGTTCAAGCAAGGGGCTCTGGCATTCGGAGTGTGGGCTTAGGCCCGGCGAAAGGGCGAGCATCTGGCGATCGGCAAGAAGTGATGCGGGAAAGGGCGTGGCCACCTGCCATTGGACTGAAAGCCCCTGGGGCGTGGGCTGCGGTGCGCGGCTATCGACCACAAGAACCTCCGCCCCCCGTCGCTGCAGCCAGTCGGCCATGGCGCAGCCCGACTCTCCCGCACCCACCACAAGAACACGCAGCCCCTGCCATCCATTCTCCGGACAGGGCCACTGAACGGTCTGCATAGTTTTCACGGGCTATCGAATCTTCAGGGTGGCAAGCCCGGCA
This sequence comes from Burkholderiales bacterium, assembly GCA_030834045.1. Lineage (GTDB taxonomy): Bacteria > Pseudomonadota > Gammaproteobacteria > Burkholderiales > Burkholderiaceae_A > Hahnella. The sequence continues at coordinate 3,867 of JAURFZ010000098.1, read as the reverse complement.
AGAACAAGCATCATGGTGATGATCCAGAAGCGCACAACCACCTGGGTCTCTTTCCAGCCCTTTTGCTCATAGTGATGGTGCAGAGGAGCCATGAGAAAAATGCGTCGGCCTTCGCCATAGCGAAACCGGGTGTATTTAAAGTAGGCCACCTGCAACATGACCGAAAGCGTCTCGACTACAAAGACGCCTCCCATAATGAACAGCACGATTTCCTGACGAACCACAATAGCAACGACCCCCAGAGCACCACCAAGGGCAAGGGCGCCGACATCGCCCATAAAGACCTGAGCTGGGTAGGCGTTAAACCATAAGAAGGCAAGTCCGGCACCCACCAAGGCGGCACAGAAGACTGTCAGTTCACCGGCACCAGGAATAAATGGCAGCAGAAGGTATTTCGAAAAGACTGCGTTGCCGGCCACATAGGCAAAGACACCCAGGGCACCGGCAATAAGCACAGTGGGCATGATGGCAAGACCATCCAGGCCATCGGTAAGGTTCACGGCATTGCTTGACCCCACAATAACCAAGTAGGAGAGAATGACAAAGCCCCAGAGCCCAAGAGGATAGGCCACGCTTTTGAAGAAGGGAACAATGAGGTCAGCCTGAGATGGCAGGGTGTAGAAAAGACCGTTGGACCACCAGTGTTCAAACAGGGCCCAGGCCTCGGTGCCCGAGGAGGCCGACACGGCAAAGGCAAGGTAGAACGCCGAGACCAGGCCAATAAGCGACTGCCAGAAAAATTTGGTGCGCGCGGAAAGCCCTTTGGGGTTTCGATGAACCACCTTCTTGTAGTCATCCACCCAGCCAACCGCACCGAGCCCCAAGGTCACCAGTAAAGCAGCCCAGACAAACCTGTTTGACAGGTCGGCCCAGAGCAGTGTGGTCACGCCAATCGACAAGAGAATAAGTGCCCCTCCCATGGTTGGCGTACCCGCCTTAACCAGGTGAGTCTGAGGTCCGTCCTCACGCACCGACTGACCAATTTTTAGACGAGTAAGGCTTCGAATCACCCGAGGCCCCAAAAATAGGCCGATGAAAAGCGCGGTGAGGCTTGCAAGAACAGCCCGAAGCGTAATGTAACCAAAAACCCCTAAGCCACGAACATATTCATCAAGCGACTGAAAAATCAGCAGGAGCATGCAAGGCCCTTTGCATAGTGACTCAAGAGTCCGTTAACAAGTCGTTCAAGTCGCATGAATCGCGAACCCTTCACCCAGGCGGTAAGCGCCGGGCCTTGAGCCTGAAGGTTTAACGAAGGCTGCCCCGGGGGCACCTTTTGAAAAAAATCCTGTAAGGCCACCGACAGGGCAGGCAGATCTGCGAACGACCGGCCAATCCCTAGCCTGTGGCCTGCGCCTGTCATGGCCTCCCCGAGCAGCCAGATCTCCTCAATGCCGGCCTGACTTGCCTTTTGCAAAACCTCATGATGAAAGGCTGGACCCTGATCACCCACCTCACCCATATCCCCAAGCACCATCAGGCGCGCGCCCTCAAGGCCCGCCAAGGCTTTAACCGCAGCAAGCACTGAGTCGGGATTGGCGTTGTAACTGTCATCAACAAGCCAGGCATTGGGCAGGATCTGGTGAACCTTGCCTCGCCCGTTGACAGGCGTAAACCGGGCGAGCCCTCGTTGCAGACTCTTGGGCGCAGCCCCCATAGCGAGGGCAAGGCCTGCTGCTGCCGCAAAATTGCTAGCGTAATGCTCGCCAATCGCAGGAAGTCGCACCGGGCCCAGGGTCTCGGTCTCCACTGCCAAGAACGATGTCGCCTCCTCATGGCGCTCGATAACCAGGCTAACCGCCAGACTCGGTCCGGGTCCCACGCTTGCGCGAAGCTCCAGGTTCGGTCGGCCCAGTGGGCGCTGGGTCCAGGCTGTGGTGCTTGCGGGCTGACCCTGCAGCCCAAATCGAATCAGCTGAATATCCGTTCTTGCCTGAAGGCGGCTGGCCCAGATGGGCTCATGGTCTATGTCGCAAGGCAGTGCGGCAAAGCCCTTGGGCTCAATGAAGTCAAGAGCTGCGCCGTTTTCTCTGGCGCAGGCCTCAACGGTCTGCATGAATTCCTGGTGCTCGCGTTGCGCATTGGTAATCACCACGGCCGTAGGAGCGGCGGCTCGCGCGAGCTCTTGAATTTCGTTGGGATGGTTCATACCAATTTCAACCACCGCCACGCGATGGCGAGGTCGCAGTCCCAGCAGAGTCATTGGCAGCCCAATGTGATTATTCAGGTTGCCGCGTGTTGCATGGACATGTCCCTGCCCAAAGGCCTCAAGCAAGGCAAGGCTCGTCATTTCTTTGACGGTCGTCTTGCCATTGGATCCAAGCACTGCCGCCAAGGGGCCCGCCCACCAGCGACGCCAATGCCCGGACAGGCTCGTAAGGGCCTGTTGCACATCATGAACTTTAATAAGCCGATGCCTCTGGTCTGCCCTGGTGCCCTCAGGCAGATGGTAGAGGCCGGCAACCAGGGCAGCCCGCGCTCCCTGTTCAAGCGCCGTGACAACAAAGTCGTGGCCATCGTAGGTCTCGCCCTTGATCGCCACAAAAAGGCCATGCCGGCATGGCAGACGACTATCGCTGCAAATAGGGCCCAGAGGCTCAAGCCAGTCTGCCGGGGGCTGGCTTGAGCCCGAGTACCTTGCACTCTCATCGCCCGGCTCAAGAGCCAGCAGCCCATCGGCCTTTAGCCACTGGCAGATGGTCTCAAGGCTCGGTAAGGGCCGATAACTCTCAAGAAACTGCAAGGCCACCTGGCGATCGTCAAAGGGAAGGCGAACCCCCTGAATTTCCTGGTAGGTCTCGTGGCCCTTTCCTGCAATCAGCACATGGTCTGCTGGGCCCGCAAGATCGATGGCCTTGGCAATGGCAAGCCTGCGTTCGGGCTCAACCAGAACATGCACCCGCTGCTCAGGCTCTAAGCCTTCAAGAATCTGGTCGATGATGCTCTCGGGCACTTCGGTTCGTGGATTGTCCGATGTAATCACCAGTTGGCTTGCGCCCGCATAAGCGGCCTTTGCCATGAGCGGCCGTTTGGCAGCATCGCGGTCGCCCCCACAGCCAAAGACAACAATAAGCTCTCCCTTTGAGGCGCTTGCCAGGGGCCGTAGGGCACGAAGCACCTGCTCAAGGGCGTCGGCCGTATGCGCAAAATCAACCCATACGGTGGGCCTTGAAAGGCTGGCACGCTCGGGCGACACGGCTTTACCTTTAAAAGGCTCAAGTCTCTGCAGGCGGCCTTCGGGAAGAACAAAACGATTCAATGCATGAAGTAACTGGTCAGGTGCATAACCATGGGCATGCAGCAGCCCCGTAACCACGGCGGCATTCTGAAGGTTGTGCAGGCCGGGCAAGGGGAAGTCTTTGAAAACGGCCGCCGCCAAGTCAGGGCCTGCGTTGGCCATTTGAAGTCCGACCTGCAGCAGGCCTGGGGCGCTCGATCGCGTTAAAAGCCGTAACTGAGCCTCTGGGCCATTTGACAGGCCAGCCGACAGCAGTGGCACTGGGCGCTCAAAGGATTGGACGGCAACGCTGAGAAAGCCTACAGCGCTTGCAGCGGTCTGACGAATGACTTCTGGCAAAGGCTCTTGACCCGCAATGGGCTCGGCAAGAATCGAATGGCTAAGCCCAGGTGCTTCAAACAACATGGCCTTCGCCTCGGCATAGGCCTGCAGGTTTCCATGAAAGTCCAGGTGATCATGACCGAAACTTGTAAGGCCAGCAGCCCGAATGGAGCAGCCCGTGAGCCTGTGACTCACAATGCCAATCGAACTTGCCTCCAGGCAGACATGCTCAATGCCCCGGCTTAACAGTTCGGCCAGCCAGACCTGAAGGCTCACCGCATCGAGGCTTGTCAGGCCTGGCTCAGCAA
>JAURFZ010000097.1 GCA_030834045.1 Burkholderiales bacterium | reverse complement strand
CGCTTCACGGTTCCAAATGCAGTGGTTAAGAAAAGCGTGGACTCAGGTTGATCTAGCGCCATCAAGGAAATAGGGGTTTCTCCCTTACCTAATGTGATGAATTCCTTTAGCGCAGCGCCACCGGCAGCCGACATGGCAGCACCTTGGAGCTTGCCCGGGCAGTTGCCGATGGTGTCGACGCTGTTCCCGGCTGCCAGTCACGCCTGCGCACCGTGCCAGCGGTCTCGGCCAACCACGAGGCAACCGAGGCAGCCGTTCCCGACTCGGGCCCCCCCTATGCCGAACCACAAGATCTAAAGGAATGCGATGGGCTCATTATTGGCTCACCCACTCGGTTTGGGAACATGGCCGCAGCCATGAAGTATTTTGTGGATGGAACCCTGAACAGCTGGATTGCCGGCGACCTGGTGGGCAAACCCGCTGCCGTCTTTACAAGCACGGGAAGCCTTCATGGGGGGCAGGAGTCAACCTTGCTCTCCATGATGCTGCCCCTTTTGCACCATGGCATGCTCTTGGTGGGACTTCCCTACAGCGAGGCCGATCTCGCTGCCACGCGGTCTGGCGGAACGCCCTACGGGGCCTCGCACTGGGCGGGCAGCGACGGCAAACAGCCGGTTAGCCCAGAAGAGTTAAGGCTTGCCCATGCCCTTGGGCGTCGCGTTGCAGCCATAAGCCAAAAGCTTGCAGGCAGGCAGGCCTCGTGAGTCAGGCAGACCCAGGCGACGCCAAGGCCCTGCCACCTCTGCAGACACCTTCCAGCGGCCTGCCGCCTCCGACGGCAAGCCTCGAGCCCGGCTTGGTGCGCATAAGCCTCCTGATCTGTGGGCTTATGGTTCTGTATGGCCTTGCCTGGGAAGCGTTCATTGATCCCGTGCGCGAGGGTTCCTGGCTCTGGCTAAAAGTTATCCCACTTGCTCTGGCCATGCCCGGACTGGCGCGCGCGAAGGTCTATACCTACCAGTGGATGTCCCTGCTTATATGGCTCTACCTTTGCGAAGCACTTGTTCGAATTGCCTCACCGAGCGTCTCAGAGCGCTGGCTTGCCCTTGGCTGGCTTGTTCTAGGCCTTGCCCTTTGCGGGGCGATTCTGCTTGCTATACAACGCCTGAAGCGGCAGCAAAAGAAACTGACCCCAAACCCATCAGCTAACGATGGTCTGCACGACCCACAAGGTGACGGGCCTCAGAAAAAGTAGGTACCCTTAAGCCTCGGGCCTCCGTAGCTCAGTGGATAGAGCATCCCCCTCCTAAGGGGAGGGTCGCACGTTCGATTCGTGCCGGAGGCGCCAACTGTTCGCAATCTCGCGAAAAAAACAAGGATGTTCCCATGGCCTACACCTCTACCTCTTGCATCAACCGCACTCTTGCCTCTGCCTGGATGGCTTTATTTTGTCTAACCGCCACAGCAACCGCCTCGGCCCAGACGCAGCCCAAAAAGAAATCGATGAACTGCTACATCAGTGAGCGAATTAAAAATAAAAATGGCTCCACGTCCTGCATGTACAAGTGCCCCAATGGCAAACCGGCGAGTGAGAATGTTTCGGCCGGCTACTCTTGCCCAACGGTTATGAATATTTTGGACCGCTAACCACTAGCCCGTATTGGCTCCGCAGATAAACCGGCTGCCCTTCTTTTTGGCCGTTTCACGAGCCGCCCTCTCGCAGTCGCTTTTCACTTTATGGCAGTCACTGGAGTAGTCCCCGGACTTCTGGTCAACCACACACCAGAGGGGTGTCTTCTTCGCAAGCGCGATGCTAGGAACCGAAAGAGAGCCAGACGCCAAGACGACCAGGCTCACGAATAATGCTGCTTTTTTCATTTGCAGTCCTCCGTGAGGGTTTGAACAAAGGTAAGAGGGTACCCGAGTTTTATGCCACCGCGGTTGCAGGGCTGCGCCCCTCGGCCATGGCCCTTCGCCAGGCCACGGCGCCTGGCTGACCGTGAAACAGGCCGTGCCAATGACGGGTCATGGCAGTGGCTGGAACCCCTTCTTCCAGGCCCTGCTCAAAATAGGTCTGCAAAGGCGCAATAACAGCCTCCCGATGCTCGGGACGCGCGGCATCTTCTCCAAAAAGCAGCGCATCCAAGTCCCTTAATAGCCAAGGGTTATGGTAGGCGGCACGCCCAAGCATTAGGCCGTCAGCCTGCAGCGTGTCAAGCCACTGAACCGCCAAGGCATCGGTTAGGCCGCCATTTAAGACAAACTGGGCCTGAGGGAAGTCTTGCTTTAGCGCCTTAAGCCGGTCGTAATGCAGTGGAGGAATCTCGCGGTTCTCTTTGGGGCTTAGGCCCTTTAGAAGCGCTGTGCGGGCATGAACAATAAAAACCTTGCAGCCTTGTGCATAGAGTGGCTCGATAAATCGAAAAAGGAAGGCGTAGTCGTTCTCATCGTCGACACCAATGCGATGCTTAATGGTGACGGGCACCGAAACCGACTCGCGCATGGCCTGAACGCAATCGGCAACAAGCATGGGCTCGCGCATCAGGCAGGCACCAAAGGCGCCTTTCTGCACGCGATCGCTTGGGCAGCCGCAGTTCAGGTTGATCTCGTCATAGCCCAGGGCCTGGCCGATGGCAGCAGCCTCTGCTAAAGCTTTAGGGTCAGAGCCGCCAAGCTGCAAGGCAACTGGGTGTTCAGCCGTATTAAAGCCCAGCAGTCGATCGCGTTTGCCATAAATAACGGCGGCCGCTGTCACCATCTCGGTGTAAAGAAGTGCATTGGGCGCAAGAAGCCTGTGAAAAAAACGGCAGTGCCGCGTTGTCCAGTCCATCATGGGGGCAACGCATAAGCGACGCGCGCGGTCGAGTGCGCTCGGACCAGAGGGACCAGAGTCAGCAGGGCCCAGTTGCGGCGATTTGAAAGGTTCGGGGGCGTTCACGCCCTCCTTTTTACATCATTCGCTTGTATTGCAGGCCTAATAGGTATTGACGTGGTGCCCCTGGCTCGTAGTAGCGCTCTAAAGCTTGATCAACAATTACAGAGCCTGCATACCGTTTGTCGGTCAGGTTTTCGACGGCCATCTGCACCAGAACCTCCCCTCCCAGAGCAGGGTAGCGGGAACCAAGGCGCAGGTTCCAGACATTGGCGCGGTCGGTGGCCTGGCTGTTGTCGGAGTTCACATCCATGACCCCAAGGCTTACGAACTCAAGGGTGGCATAACGTGAGGGCTGACCGGCACTGGGCTTACCTGCCTTCGTTGACCATGTAAGCTCGGCCTGAACGCGGTCGCGGGGAATGCCAGGAATACGATTGCCTGAGGCCACAGCAATTAAGTTTCTGCTCCGACTTACCGAAAGCGCCTGGTCGTACTCCGCCTTAATCCACTGGGCCGAGAGACCTGCCTGCAGCCTCGGGCCAAGCGTTTGGCGGGCTGAGAGTTCGAGCCCAAGTCTTCGTGTGTCTGCGTTCTGCCAGACCGAGTTGCTGGTGGATAGAAGCTGGGGAACGATGTCATCTTTGGTCTGCGCCCCAAAAACCGCAAGCTGTGCATAGCCTTGAGCAGCCGTCCGGTGTTTGAGGCCTGCTTCCCATTGAATCGACTTGGCGGATTCAATGCTCGTGTTGAACGCGGCATCGCCTTGTGCCTGACCCGGCACAAAAACATAAAGCGTTTCATTCAGGGTTGGTGTTTCGAAAGAACTGCCAACGGTGGCATAGAGGTTTGTTGCCTCACCAAGATGCCGAGTCATGCCCAAATAAACGGCATTACCCGAATAACGGCGGCTTCCGCCACTGGTGTCGCCCGGTTCAAGTTTATTGTTCGTGGCCTTAAGATAGACCGAACTTAGTCGCAGACCCGCTGAGAGGCTTAACGATTCCGATGGAAACAATTCCATCTGCCCCCAAAGCCCATAGGCAGTAGAGACATTGTCGCGACGATTTGTAACAAGAGGCTTACCCGTCTGCCGATCATCGCTAACATGGTCGAACTCAAGGCCAAGACTTAGTCGTGCTGCCAGACCGCCAAGCGCCGTGTCACGCTGGTTCTGCAGACCAAGCCCCCATTGCACGCGATCAATCAGAATTTTGTTGTTGGGAATGGGATTGTCGAGATCACGCGTTGCCACATAGGCGCGTGCCTGCCAGGTACCCGCCTGAGCAGTTCGCTGTTCGTGTACCGCACCGACGATACTTTGACGATAGGTCTTGCCAACACCTTGTGCCTTGCCGAAGGCATTCGCCCGGTAGGGCGCCGTTCGAAATTCCGCTAGGGTTCGACTGCCAGGGTCCTCACCCTTGGTCTGATCGAGCACATTAAAAATAAAGTTTGTCTTGCGATCTTCGCCTTTCAGAACAAGTTTGCTGTTGAGGTGGCTGCGCTTGGCCTCGCTGTATTCGCGAAAGCCCTCGTAGGCTAAAAGCCCATAGTCCACCACAAAGCCGTAGTCGCCTCGGGTATCGGAATACTGAAAAGACGACCTGTAAAGGCTGTCGGACCCGGTAAAGCCCGAGAGCAAAAGCTCGGGATCTTCAGAGGGCTCGCGCGTGAAGGCCTGAAGAACGCCACCGCTAGCATTTCCGTACAAAGACGCAACCGGCCCTTTCAGTACTTCAATGCGTGAGGCAGACGTTGCTGCAAACTGAGAGGTCTGCCCCTGACCATCGGGCAGGCTCTGGGGAAGGCCATCCACCATTAGCCTAACGCCCCGAACACCAAAGGGTGCACGAGAGCCATAGCCCCGAATAGAAACCTGAAGATCCTGGGCAAGGTTGTTGCGGTTGGCAACAAAAATTCCAGGGGTCATGCCAAGGGCTTCACTTAAATTAATTTGAGGACCTGAACGCTCGATGGTCTGCCGATTTACGACATCAATCGAGCCGTGCGCATCGAAGGCCTTCTGCTCGGAGCGGCTCGCACTAACAACCACCTCGTCAAGCATCGACTGGCTGTAAACCCCTAATGGGGTTAGGGCCAGAGAAATAGCAAGCAAAACGCGATGCCTCTTCGGCTGAGTCTTGTGGAACATCATTAACCCCCTATAACAATTAGATGCAAGGAAACTCCGTTGCCAGGGTTTCCCTCACTACGCTGGCTGCATTAAACCGATGAACATCAGGTCGAGCGGTAAGCTGACCACGAACAAGCGTGACCACCTCATTAATTTGAATTTCGGCTCTTACGCAAAGCCGTTGGTCTTTCGCGAGTACAAGCCCGTCGAGCACACCCATAACGTAGTGCTGGCCGGCAAGCTGCTCTTCGAGGCGCGGCGAAATTAACTTCAAGAATAGATCGCCTGCGGTTTGAAACCGAACAGACTGAGCTGCTGCAAGGGGTCCCACCGGCACAAGGCCCAGCACCACAACAAAGAAAATAGGCAGTAACACGCGACCGATCAAGGATTGGGCTCAACGGTTATTTTGATTGAGGCATACCAGGCGGCAAGGTTGGCAATGTCCTCATCAGTAAGCTGTCTTGCAATGACCGCCATAACCTCATGGGCTCTTTTCCCGCTGCGGTAATTCTTCAGCTGCTCCGCAAGGTAGTCGGGTACTTGACCGGCAA
>JAURFZ010000096.1 GCA_030834045.1 Burkholderiales bacterium | reverse complement strand
TCGGCGACTTTGAACTTGATGGTGTCACCTTTGCAGCCGCCGAAGTTCAGCTTGAATTCCTTGACCCCGCTGCAGAGTCCGACGAGGAATCTGCAGGCGCCTTATTCCCCACGGGAAAACTTATCGACACGCTGAAGGTGCCCGGTGAACCCGAGCTCGCGGTAACCTTTATTAACGCCGGCATCCCCACCATTTTTCTGCGCGCCCATGACCTCGGTTTCACTGGAACCGAGCTTCAGGAAGACATTAATGGCCAGCCCGACCGGCTCGCCCGGCTTGAGAAACTGCGGGCCTACGGGGCCTTGCAGATGGGTCTCATTCAAAACCTCGATGAGGCGGCTCAAAGGCAGCACACTCCAAAAATTGCTTTTGTGGCGGCACCTCAAAGCTACACCGCCTCAAGCGGTCGATTAATCGACGCACAGTCTATTGATCTTTTGGTGCGCGCCGTGTCCATGGGAAAGCTTCACCACGCCATGATGGGTACAGCGGCCGTTGCCATTGGCGTGGCGGCATCTATTCCAGGAACACTGGTGAATGAAGCAGCAGGCGGTGGGCCACGACAGGCAGTTCGGTTTGGGCATCCATCGGGAACGCTGCGCGTTGGCGCTGAGGCCACCGAAACGAATGGGCAGTGGCAGGTGACCAAGGCTCTTATGAGCCGGTCGGCGAGACGCATTATGGAGGGCTGGGTCACTGTGCCCTAAGGCAGTCCCAAAATCGGGCTGACGCTAACTACCCCTGCGGCAGCCCGCTGTAATCACTAGTCTGAGGGTGGAGGAGAAACCTATGGTCACGGCTTACAACAAAACAAAAACCGCCAGTCTGCACCATCGCTCACTTGCTGAGCGCGAGGCCTTCTGGTCTGAGCAGGCCCATCTTATCGATTGGTTTAAACCCGCCCAACGGGTTCTTTCTTACGACAACCCACCTTTTACACACTGGTATGAAGGAGGTGAGACCAATCTTTGTTTCAATGCCGTCGACCGCCACCTTCAGACACGCGGCAGTCAGCTGGCTCTTATCTACCTGTCTACCGAGACGAACGAGACGCGAGAACTTAGCTACAACCAGCTTCATTATGAAGTCCAGGCGATGGCAGCGATTATCAAATCGCTTGGTGTACGCAAGGGTGACAGGGTGCTCATCTACATGCCTATGATTGCAGAGTCCATCTTTGCCATGCTTGCCTGCGCCCGAATTGGCGCTGCCCATAGCGTTGTCTTTGGGGGATTTGCGGCCCCCTCGCTTGCCGCACGTATCGACGATGCCCGTCCCAAACTGATGATTTCGTCGGACGCGGGTATGCGAGGCGGTAAAGAGGTGCCTTACAAGAACCTCGTCGATGCCGCCTGCGACCTCGCTCAGACGCCTCCCGAGAACGTTCTCATGGTGAACCGGGGCCTTGTACCCTTCAGTCTTAAGGCCGGTCGCGATCAAGACTACGCAAGCCTGCGCGAGCAGCACGAGGCCGTTGAAGTGGCCTGCGAGTCCATGCTTGCCACCGACCCAAGCTACATTCTTTATACTTCGGGCACCACGGGTAAGCCCAAAGGCGTGCAGCGTGACACAGGTGGCTATGCCGTGGCCCTAGCTGCCTCTATGCGTCATATCTACGACTGCAAGCCAGGTGAGGTCTTTTTCTGCACATCTGACATCGGCTGGGTTGTTGGGCACTCCTACATTGTCTATGCGCCGCTCATTAACGGCTCAACCACTGTTGTTTACGAAGGCCTACCCATTCGTCCCGACCCGGGCATCTGGTGGAAAATTGTTCAAGACTACAAGGTGAGTACCATGTTCTCCTCACCCACTGCGGCACGGGTGCTCAAAAAACAAGACCCTAAGTTCATGACTGAGCGAGACACGTCCTCGCTTCGGCGCCTCTTTCTGGCTGGTGAGCCTCTGGATGAGCCCACCGCCAGATGGATCTCCGAGGCCTTAGGCGGGGCACGCATCATTGACAACTACTGGCAGACAGAGACAGGATGGCCAATTCTCTCAGCCCAACATGGCATTGAAAACACCGAAACCAAGTACGGCAGCCCGAGCTTTCCGGTCTATGGCTACGACATTAGTCTCATTCACGAGACAAGCTTTAACGAGGTGGGCGCAAACGAAAAGGGCATGCTTTGCATTTCACCCCCCCTACCCCCGGGCTGCCTTCAGACGGTATGGGGTGACGATGAGCGTTTTGTTAAAACCTATTTTTCTGCCGTACCTAACCGGTTGATTTACTCCACCTTCGACTACGCCATACGCGACGACGATGGCTACTATTTTATTCTTGGACGCACCGACGATGTTATTAATGTGGCCGGGCATCGGCTTGGGACCCGTGAAATTGAAGAAGCTATTCAGGCACACACCAACGTCGCCGAGGTTGCCGTGGTTGGGGTAACAGACACATTAAAAGGCCAGATACCACTTGCCTTTGCCGTGCTTAAGAACACCAGCGTCTGTGACAGCTCTGAGGGGCGGGCTCGCGAAGAAAAGGCCATCATGGCCACGGTTGACAAAGAGATCGGAGCCATTGCGCGCCCGTCTCGGGTGCATTTTGTCAGCCTTCTTCCAAAAACCCGTTCAGGCAAACTACTTCGCCGGGCCATTCAGGCCATGGCTGAAGGCCGCGACCCTGGCGACATGACCACCCTTGAAGACCCTGCCGCACTTGAGCAAATACGCGCAGCGCTTGCGCGTCAGTAAATCCAACAACTCAGCTTAACGGTCGATAGGAGTTTAAAACCAATGCATTGAGAGTTCTCTCTTTTTTAAAGGAGAACTCTCGGTATGGCAACACGACCCCTTTTTTATCGCAGCCCGTCGGTCTCTCGGGCGAGCCTCTCAACCTTCCTCCTTGGTCTAGGGCTTACACTTATTGGGCTTGCCAGTCTTTGGGCGCCCGAATCGGTTCAGTGCCTCGGGCAGTGGATGAGCAAATCAATCACCCAGCTCTTGGCCCACCCAGCCCATCAGTTCGTCCAGCCCTCAGCCCGAGGCTAAAGAGCACAAACTTAATCACGGGGCCTGAAGAACCGTTACTATAAGCAGCGTGACAACTTCTGGCTCCGTTTCCTTACCCCCGCAAAACACGCTCGATCGCGCTGTCCAGCTACTGCTTAACGCAGCCCATGCGCTGGACCATCTTGTTCTTCTTATTTTTGCATCGGCCGTCTCACTCATTGCGATCGACCTTGGTGTTGACCGCTGGGAGGACCTTATGCCCTACACCACGGGTGCCTTCCTGATGTTTGGGCTCGGTTCCATTCCCGCAGGCCGCCTCGGCGATTTATGGGGACGGCGAAAGTCGATGCTGCTGTTTTTCTTCGGAACGGCGGCCTCATGCTTTTTAGTGGCCGTGAGCCAGGAAAGCTGGCATTTAGCCATAAGCCTTACAGTTCTCGGTATCTTCGCCTCCATCTATCACCCAGTGGGTATTCCCATGCTCCTGCGGCATGCCAGTCGTCCTGGAGCAGCCATTGGCTGGAATAACCTAGCGGGCAACCTTGGCGTGGCCTTGGCTGCGCTTATCACCGGAATTGCCGTCAGTATGGCGGGCTGGCGAGCTGCCTTCGTACTGCCTGGACTTTTAGCACTGCTTTTAGGCCTAGCCTTTATGCGGCTCGCCTCCCACGAGCCAGAAAGCCCAGCCAAAAGCAATAAGCAAGATAAAGACGTGCCCTTCGTATTTAACAGTGACTGCAAGCGAGCCCTTATCGTGATGACCCTCGCGGCCTGTACGAGCTCTATTCTTTTTAACTTCACAACCAATAGCAATACCGAGCTCTTTAAAGTTAAGCTTGATGGCCTTCTTCAAAGCCCTGCCCAGATTGGTTTCGTTCTTGCGCTTCTCTATGCCATTGCTGGGGTCAGTCAGGTCGTGATGGGACGGCTAACCGATAGGTACGCGATTCGCCCCCTCTTTCTTGGTGTAGTAAGTCTGCAGGTTTTTTTCTTACTTATTGCAGCCTTCGCAGAGGGCTGGCTTTTCTACGCAGCAGGTCTTGGGTTTATGGCGGCCATCTTCGGGGCAATTCCCTTCTCGGATGTCATTATGGTGAGATTTGTTGACGACCGTCTCCGGTCACGTGTCGCCGGGTTGCGACTGGGCATTTCTTTTTTCGTAGGCAGCGCGGCGGTATTCTTTTTAGGCCCCGTGGTGAAGGCTGTTGGCTTCCAGTGGGCTCTTTTGGGCTTGGCGGTCGTTGCTAGCCTGACGCTTTTGGTTGTTGTTAGGCTTCCTGCCGTTCCGAATGTTCTAAACGCAGCGACACAAACAAGCCCTTCCTAATAAGGCACACGCTAGAGTCTCTAGCGGTCAAGGGCTGCAGGTACTAGTTGAAAAACTCCTTCACCTTTTCCATCCAGTTCTTGCTGTGAGGGCTATGGTGCGTGCCACCCTCTTCCAGGGAGTCCTCAAAGCTTTTCAGAATCTTCTTTTGATGATCGGAGAGTTTCACTGGGGTCTCAAGAAGCACATGGCAATAAAGGTCTCCCTGGACACCCGACCTAACATTCTTAATTCCCTTACTGCGAAGCCGAAAGGTCTTTCCTGTTTGGGTTCCCTCGGGAAGGTCAAAACTTGCCCGCCCATTTAAGGTAGGGACATCAATGGAACCCCCAAGCGCTGCGCGGGCAAAACCTACTGGCACCTCGCAATGCAGGTCGTCGCCATCGCGCTGAAAGACGCGATGGACCTTCACCGAGATCTCAACGTAGAGATCTCCCGGAGGCCCTCCGTTCAAACCTGGCTCGCCGTTTCCGGCCGACCGAATACGCATGCCATCATCGATGCCTGCCGGAATTTTTACCTCGAGCGTCTTTTGCTTACGAACACGCCCGACACCGTCGCAGGGCTTGCACGGGTTCGGAATGGTTTTACCGGATCCGTGACAACTAGGGCAGGTCTGCTGAATAGAGAAAAAACCCTGCTGCATACGAACCTGGCCCTGGCCACCGCATGTCTTGCAGGTTTCGGCCTTCGTACCCGGCTTCGCCCCTGTTCCCTCACAGGTTGTACAGGACTCCCAGCTTGGAACACGAATTTCCGTTGAGAAGCCGGCCGCAGCCTGCTCGAGCGTGATTTCCATGGCATAACGTAGGTCACTGCCGCGATAGACATTGCTTCGCCCACCACCTGCTCCGCCCTTGCCTCGACTTGCGCCAAAAATATCCCCAAAAATGTCGCCAAAGGCATCGGCAAAGCCAGAGAAGTCCTGCCCTCCAGCACCGCCCGCGTTGGGATCCACACCCGCATGACCGAACCGATCGTAGGCAGCCCGTTTCTCCGGGTCGGAGAGCATCTCGTAGGCCTCCTTGGCTTCTTTGAACTTCTCTTCAGACGTCTTGTCCCCCGGATTTCGGTCGGGGTGATGCTTCATGGCGAGCTTTCGATAAGCCTTCTTAAGCTCCTCCTCGGGAACATTCTTAGCGACGCCTAAGACTTCGTAGTAATCACGTTTTGCCATGGCTTATCAATAGAAGACGCCGGGATAAGAACCCGGCGTAAAAACAACGGCCCCGGCGCAGAGAACTTTCGCCCGGGCCGGGGAACAGAGAACAAAGATCAATCGCGCTTCACTTCTTTAAAGTCAGCATCCACAACATCCTCTGC
>JAURFZ010000095.1 GCA_030834045.1 Burkholderiales bacterium | reverse complement strand
TGTCATCGTTGGCTGCTCCTCCATCGTTTTTTCAAGGCATTCCGCTGGCTTCTTTCATGATGGTGATGGGTCTTGCAGGCTTAGCCCTCGTCTGGGGGCGAATGAGTCGTCTGGGCTGGACGCCCGAGTTCTCGGGCCATGTCGCTCTGGGCGTAAGCCTTCTCGCCTTTTTTGTTTTTCTGGTCTTGTTTGTGTCCTACCTGCGCAAGTGGCTGCGCGATCCTGCGGCGGTTCGGGCCGAATGGCTTCACCCCGTGAAGTCTTCGTTCTTTGCCACCATTTCGGTCTCGTTTGCCTTGTTGGCTAGCGTCGCTCTAGGGCAGTTTGCCCCTTTGGCCGAACCCTTATGGATTATTGGGGCTCTGACGCAGTTGCTGGTTATGGTCCTGGTTCTTAATGCCTGGGTGTATCGTGAAACCTTGCAGCCTGTCCATGCCAGCCCGGTCTGGTTTATTCCAGCCGTCGCAAATGTTGTTATTCCTTTAGCAGGTGTGCCCCTGGGCTACGTTGAAATCTCGTGGTGGTTTTTTGCCGTGGGTATTTTGTTCTGGGGTGTTTTGCTTACCCTGGTGCTTGCACGGCTCTTATTTGTGCAGCCAGCCTTTCCCGAGCAGCTAGCCCCAACGCTTTGTGTTTTTCTTGCACCCCCTGCGGTTGGGTTTATTTCTTGGGTCTTGTTAACCCAGCAGTTTGCCGATGGACGCTCGCTTGATGTGATTGGCCATCTGCTTTTTGGGCTCGCCGTTTTCTTTGCTTTGTTTCTTTTAAGCCAGGTCCATCGGTTTGCACGTATTCCTTTTTATATGTCGTGGTGGGCCTTTGCATTTCCGACAGCAGCCTTCGCAACGGCCTGCTTAATTTATCAAAGCTTTGTTCCGCATCCTGCTATGACCGCCTTGGCAGGCACAGCCGTTGTTGTTACAACGGCCTTGGTTTTCTGGCTTGTTTTACGAACTCTGGTTGCGATTGTTCAGAAAGACCCGAGGCTGGTGGAATAGATCAGGCAAATGTTAGGGCTAGGCCTCGCAACCTTACATGCCCGCGTAGTTCGGGCCGCCCCCGCCCTCGGGGCTTACCCAGACGATGTTTTGACTTGGGTCTTTAATGTCACAGGTCTTGCAGTGAACACAGTTCTGGGCGTTGATACGAAGTTGGGCCCCGTCACCAGGCGTTACCACGGGCTGGCCTTGGTCGTTTAGGTATTCATAAACGCCAGCCGGGCAGTAGCGCGCCTCTGGTCCGGCATAGCGGGTTAGGTTAAGGGCCACGGGCACTGTGTTGTCTTTCAAAGTGAGATGCGCAGGCTGGTTTTCTTCATGATTGGTGTTTGATAAAAAAACCGAAGACAGCCGATCAAATCGCATCAGACCATCGGGCTTGGGGTACTGAATAGGGCTGTGCTGGTCGGCGGGTTCAAGGTAGGCATGGTCGGGTTTGCGGTTATGCAGTGTCCATGGTGCGCGGCCCCCAAAGAGCGTTTGGTCAATGCCCACCAGCAGTGTTCCAAGCCATAGGCCTTTACTCATGGCCGGCTTGAAGTTACGCGCCCTGTATAACTCGTCATAAAGCCAACTGGCTCTAAAAGTTTTGGGGTAGTCGGTAAGCAAGGCAGGGGATTCCGGTTGTTGCAGAGCCTGCACGCAGGCCTCGGCAGCCAGCATTCCGGTTTTAATGGCGGCATGACTTCCTTTAATGCGTGAGGCGTTCAAGAAGCCTGCCTCACATCCAATAAGGGCGCCGCCAGGAAAAATAAGCTCGGGAAGGCTGTTTAAGCCGCCGGCAGTAATGGCCCTTGCACCATAGCCGAGTCGCTTACCACCTTCTAGTGTCTGGCCAATGGCTGGATGCGACTTGAGCCTTTGAAACTCTTCAAAGGGCGAAAGCCAAGGGTTTCGGTAGTTCAGTCCGACAACAAGGCCAATGGCCACCTGCTGATTGTTCAGGTGATAAAGAAACGAGCCGCCGTAGGTTTGACTATCCAGTGGCCAGCCTGCGGTATGCACTACCAGGCCGGGCTTGGATTGCTCGGGACTGACCTGCCAAAGCTCTTTTATGCCAATGCCATAGCTTTGAGGGTCGGCATTGCGGTTTAAGTTAAAGCGTTCAATAAGCTGGCGGCCCAGGTGGCCGCGTGAGCCTTCGGCAAACAAGGTGTAGCGCGCCCTTAATTCCATGCCTGGCTGGAATTGATTGGTAGGCTCGCCATCTTTGCCGACCCCCATGTTGCCAGTGGCAATGCCACAGACCTCGCCCTGGGGGTTGTAGAGCACTTCGGCAGCAGCAAAGCCTGGGTAAATTTCAACGCCCAGGGCTTCAGCCTGCTGCCCAAGCCATTTCACGAGGTCGCTTAGGCTTGCAATGTAATTGCCATGGTTTTTAAAGCAAGAAGGCAAAAGCGCCGTAGGCACCCGGGTCTGGCCGTTTTCCGAGAGAAACAAAAACTGGTCTTCGGTCACGGGGGTGTGCAAGGGTGCGCCTTGTTTGGCCCAGTCGGGCAGCAGTTCCTGCAGGCCACGGGGGTCGATGACGGCGCCCGACAGAATATGCCCTCCAATTTCTGCTGCCTTTTCGACAAGGCAGACCGAGAGCTCGGCACCGATGGCCTGGCTGAGCTGTTTGGCGCGAATAGCCGCAGCCAGACCGGCAGGCCCACCTCCGACAATTACAAGGTCATAGTCAACAGCATCTCGTTGCATGGCAATCCTCTACACTACAAACTATTTTTCAATTCTAGCGGTCGTTCGCCGCTTTACCCTTTCATAAGCCTTTTTAGAGTTTAAATGAATGAAAAACGCCACGGGGAGCCTTTGGTATGAACAAAATTTATCCTAACGCGCAGTCGGCATTGCGTGATGTCCTTCGGGACAACATGACCATTGCCGTCGGTGGTTTTGGCCTCTGCGGTATTCCCGAGGCGCTTATTGATGCTGTGCGTCAGCTTGGTGTGAAGGGGCTCACCGCCATTAGTAACAATGCCGGTGTTGATGGCAAGGGCCTGGGCACTTTGCTTGAGACGCGACAGGTTAAAAAAATGATCTCCTCGTATGTGGGTGAGAACAAAGAGTTTGAGCGCCAGTTCCTGGCAGGTGAGCTTGAGCTTGAGTTCACCCCTCAGGGCACTCTGGCAGAAAAGTTACGTGCAGGCGGCTGCGGTATTCCGGCCTTTTTTACGCGAACCGGTGTGGGTACGGTAGTGGCCGAGGGCAAAGAGACGCGCGAGTTCAATGGCGAGACCTATTTAATGGAGCGAAGCCTTACGGCCGATGTCTCTTTGGTAAAGGCCTGGAAGGCGGACAAGGCGGGCAACCTGGTTTACCGCTACACCTCACGCAACTTCAATCCCAATGTGGCCATGGCAAGCAAAATGACAGTGGTGGAAGTCGAAGAAATTGTTGATAACGGTAGCCTCGACCCCGATGAGATTCATACCCCGGGTATTTTCGTGCGACGACTTGTTTTAAATGCACACCCGGAGAAGACCATTGAAAAAGTCGTCACGCGGCAGGAGGCTCGGTCATGAACACACAAACCAGTCAGTGGACCCGCGAGCAGATGGCCGCGCGTGCTGCGAAAGAGCTGCGCGACGGTTTTTATGTGAACCTGGGTATTGGCATTCCTGGCCTCGTGGCCAACTACGTGCCGCCCGACATCGAAGTCTGGCTTCAGTCGGAAAACGGGCTCTTAGGAATTGGTCCATTCCCGCTTGAGTCCGAGGTGGACGCCGACATTATTAACGCAAGCAAGCAAACTGTAACTACCCTGCCGGGTTCGGCCATCTTTTCCAGTGCCGACTCCTTTGGCATGATTCGCGGTGGGCATATCGACCTGGCTATTCTTGGAGCCATGCAGGTGTCCGAGAAGGGTGACCTTGCCAACTGGATGATTCCCGGGAAGATGGTGAAGGGCATGGGCGGCGCCATGGACCTTGTGGCGGGTGTATCAAAGGTTATTGTCATCATGGAGCACACCGCAAAAAAATCCGACGGCAGTATGGATTATAAAATTCTTAAGCAGTGCAGCCTGCCGCTTACAGGCGTTGGTGTGGTGGACATGATCATCACCAATCTGGGTGTTTTCGAGGTTCAAGCTCAAGGGCTTGCTGTGCTCGAGATGGCCCCTGGTGTGACCCAGGAAATTATTCGCGAGCAGACTGCTTGTCCGCTTCATTTCTAATTCATGGTCTGGGGTCTGCGTGTCTAAGTTTGTCTTCGTAACAGGTGGTGTTGTTTCGTCCCTTGGAAAGGGCATTGCCTCGGCCTCGATTGGCGCGCTTTTAGAGTCACGTGGGCTGAAGGTCACCATTATTAAAATGGATCCTTACCTCAATGTGGACCCAGGCACCATGAGCCCCTTTCAGCACGGTGAGGTGTTCGTAACGGAAGATGGTGCAGAGACCGACCTTGACCTTGGGCATTACGAGCGATTTCTTGATGCCCGTATGCGTAAGCTTAACAACTTCACCACTGGTCAAATTTACGATGGGGTTCTTCGCAAAGAGCGAAGGGGCGAGTACCTTGGCAAGACCGTTCAGGTTATTCCGCACATCACAAACGAGATTCAAGACTTCATTCTTCGCGGTGCACGGGCAGGAACAAGCGAGGAGGTCGATATCGCGATTGTCGAAGTGGGCGGTACGGTTGGTGATATCGAGTCTTTGCCGTTTCTTGAGGCAATCCGTCAGCTCAGCATTCGGCAGGGCCGCTCAAGCAGCTGCTTTATTCATCTAACCTTAGTGCCCTATATTCCCTCGGCAGGTGAGCTTAAGACCAAGCCCACCCAGCATTCGGTACAAAAGCTACGTGAAATTGGCATTAGCCCACACCTGCTGCTTTGCCGAGCCGATCGTGCTCTTCCTGAAGATGAGCGCGACAAGATTTCTCTTTTTTCGAACGTGCCCCCGGAGGCAGTTATTTCTGTGGCCGATGTCGACAGTATTTACCGCATTCCCCGAATGCTCTGGGAGCAGGCGGTTGATCAACAAATTCTCGACACTCTTGCCATGCCTTCAAGGCCCCCGGCCAACCTGCATGTCTGGGACGATCTTGTTCAAAGGCTTGAGAACCCGCAGGTAACCGTACGTGTGGCCATGGTGGGCAAATATGTTGACCTTACCGAGTCTTACAAGTCGCTTACCGAGGCGCTTGTTCATGCAGGGCTGCACACCCGGTCGCGCGTTCAGATCGATTACATCGACTCTGAAGAGCTGGAGTTGCATGGTGTGGATATGCTTGCTGCCTATCAGGCCATTTTAGTGCCCGGAGGTTTTGGGCGACGGGGTGTTGAAGGAAAGATTCTTGCCATTCGCTATGCCCGCGAACGCAAAATTCCTTACTTAGGTATCTGCCTGGGCCTTCAGCTTGCAGTGGTCGAGTTTGCTCGCCATGTTGCGGGTCTGGGTCAGGCCAACTCAACCGAGTTCATGCCTATGACACCCGAGCCGGTTATTGGGCTTATTGCCGAATGGACAGCAGCCGATGGCAGCCTCCAAAGCCGAACCGAAAAATCCGACCTTGGGGGCTCGATGCGACTTGGGGCTCAGCGCTGTCCGGTGCAGCCAGGTACCCGCGCTCATACTATTTATGGTGCAGAGGTGAATGAGCGTCACCGTCACCGTTACGAGGTGAATAACCGGTTTAAAGATCAGCTCAAAAAG
>JAURFZ010000094.1 GCA_030834045.1 Burkholderiales bacterium | reverse complement strand
CTCATCGGCAGGCAGTGCCCGCCATTTAATGTTGTTCTCGGCATAGGCCTGGGATACCCGTGCGGTGAAGCCCGCGAGGCCGCTGACTGCCGTAACCCCCGGGTTCTGTCGCATGATGAGTTCAAACTCGGCCAAAGGCTCCATCACCGTGGGCGAGACACACGGCGAGTCGGTGCCATCCACCTCCACAATCACCTGCATCACATCCACACCAATGGCAAAACGCTTGGTAATAAGCTCGGTGTCTTGGTTGTAGCGCGAGTCGGGTCGCAGTTCGGGCACGCCCTGCCCAAGGTCGCCCACCTGTCGGTCTTTGGCAATGTAGACACCCACGGCAAGCACCGCTACCGAGGCAAGAATCATGATGCTTGCAGGCCCCTTGCGCGAGAGTCGCGCCAGCAAACGCCAGACACCCACCATAGATTGCTCGGACGGGGGGCGGAAAGAAGCGTTCTGCCGATAGGAGAGCAAAGCGGGCAGCAAGAGCTTGTTCGAGAGAATCATCACCAGAACACCCAATGTGGCAGTGTAGGCAAGCTCGCGCACAATTCCGATGGGCACAAAGGCAATGACAAGAAACCCCAGGCCATTGGCAAGCAGTGCCATGGCCCCAGGGACAAAAAGCTTGCAGAAGGACTGGTGGGAGGCCTGCTTGGCATCACGACCGGCCACTATCTCAAGCCGCCAGGCATTGGTCATTTGCACAGCATGCGAGACGGCAATGGCAAAAATAAGAAAGGGCACAAGAATGGAAAGAGGGTCAAGACCCAGCCCTACCAAAGGCATCAGCCCCAACAACCAGACCACGGGAACCACTGCGCAGCCCAACGCATAGAAGGTCAGCATGACCGAGCGGCTGTAGAGAAAAAGAAGCAATGTGGTGACAACAAAGGCCAGGCCAAAAAACACCAGCACCCCTGCCGCCCCATCGGCAATGTCGCCCACAGCTTTGGCAAAGCCAATGATATGAATGGAATGGCTGTCTGTTTGAAGCTGCTGCCGAATGGACTCAAAGCTTTTGGCCACAGCCTTTAGGTCTGTTGGCTTGCCTGTCTGTGGGTCGCTTTCCTGCAGGCTTGCCACGACCATGGCCGAGCTGCCATCGGTTGAAATAATGCGGCCCACCCAGTCGGACTTCGCCACATTGGCCTTGACCTGTTCGATCTGGTCAGTCCGCCCCGCATAGTCGGCAGACACCACATTGCCGCCACGAAAGCCCTCCTCCACCACTTCGGTAAAACGAACATTGGGCGTAAAAAGGGATGTGACTGAACTGCGCTCCACGCCTTCGATGTAGAAGACTTCTTCAGTGGCCTTCTTTAGAAGATCAAGCCCCTCGGGGGTGTAAATGGAGCCATCTTTGGCATGAACCGCAAGCAGCACCCGGTTGGCATTTCCAAAGGCCGACTGGTATTTCAAGAAGACCTGCATAAAAGGATGATCCAAAGGAATCATCTTGGTAAAGCCCGCGTCGGTGCGCAACAAGGTTGCAGTGCCTGCAAGCACCAGGGTTAAGAGCGTGAAAAAGACAATAAGACCACGGCGGTAGTGAATTAGCCGGTCGGCCAGGCGCTGCAACCAGGCGGGGCCCTCGGCATTGGGCGGTGGCTTGGGAGGTTCTGGAGGCTCGGCAGGAGGCTTTGAACCGGACGACCCTGGCGGTGGCGGGGGCGGCGGGGCGGCCATGTCGGGCGGCAATGAAACTGTGGAACTCATCGGCTAAGGCCCTGGGCAGGCTGCAGGCCATCAAGGCCAGCCAGCCAGACGTTGCCGTCTTCAAGCTGACAGGCAGCGGCAAGCGTAGAGGTTGCCAAACGTTGCACGGTAAAACGTCGTCCATCGTCATCGCTTAGGGCAGCCCTACCCTGCTCACCCAAGAGCATGATCTTGCCGTCTTTCAACACAAGGCTTGCCATCCACGAGTAGGGATCGCTTACCGAGACCTCTTGCCAGGCGGCCAAAGGCGACGACTGACGAAAGATTCGGCCGCGCATACCGTAAACCACGCGACTGCCCATAGGGGTTACAAGGCCACCAAAGAACGAGCCTTTGTAAGGCATGGTGGAGGCCGGAAAGACCAAAGGCGCATCGCCCGACTTGACCAAGTCAAGAATGTCGGTGGAGGACGGCGTCTCACCAAGATGGCCCGACTCGCCCATAAGGATCCATGCCTTATGAAAACGGTCTTCAAGCAGGTGGTAGAGATGCCAGTCAAAGCCTTCCTCAAAGACCTCAAGACGCTTAAAGGTTTCACCCTGGTCTTGCGAGACCAGAAATTTGCCGAAGGCGCCTGTAAGAAAAATACGCCCACGGGAGTCCACGCGCGCCGACAGCCAGGCGTCCTGCCCGGGGTTGAGTTGCTGAAGATCGAGGGACTGCAGAACCTGCCAGCTTGCCCCCTGGTCAGTCGAGCGCGCGACAAGCCCACCATGGCCTGCCGCAATGCAAAGCCTGTCGGTCACTGAAAGACTTGTAAGGCTTCGGCCCAGGCTTAGGCGCTGAGTCGTCCACGATTCCCCTGCGTTTGTTGAGCGGGCAATGACGCCGCGCTCGCCAACAGCAAGCAGCAAAGCGCCCTGGCAGGCGATGTCAAAAAAGGCGGCCTTCTGAATACCAATGGGGCGGGATTCTTTAAAGACTGCGGCGCCTGCCGCCATAGGCGTTGTCAGGCCCGAGGCCGCCCAGATAAGCCCAGCGGTGCGGCCCAAAAAGAAACGCCTACCCATAGCCTTGGCATGGGTAGGCTGTGACGGAATCAAACGCGAATTTAACGAGTACCGAGTCGACGCAATGCGTCGGTTTGAAAGCTTGCCCATGGCGCCTTAATACCAAATTCGATGGGCTTTTTCACCTCGTTATCAAGATGGGAGATGAGGACATTGCCGTTTGAAAGGTCGTGCCACATTTGAATGCTGTACCAGGGCACGCCCTGGTCATAGACCTGAATAAAGCCATGAATGCCCACCCGCCAGATGTCACCACGGGTGTCGTAGCAGTCTTCTTGCAGAATCATCCAGCTGTCTTCATCCAAGAAGAAAACGCGCTTACCGTAAATATGTTTGCTGCCGGACTTTAATGTGGCCTCAACCACCCAGACCCGATGCTTTTCGTATCGCATGTGCTCGCTGTTTGCTGATCCCTTGCGAACAATGTCGGAATACTTCAGTGCTTTACTTCCCACCTTGTAGGTGTTGTAGGCCACGAGCATTTCTTTACGGCCAAGAAGCTTCCAGTCGTAGCGGTCGAGCGCCCCGTTAAAAGCGAAGTACTGATCGGTAACGCGCATGCCCTCGGTGCCATCGGCCACGTTGTCGTAGGCAAGGTCGGGGGCGCGACGAACACGACGCTGACCCGGGCTGTAGACCCAGGCGGCACGAGGGTTCGCCATGGGGTCTCGAAACTCGTGCACCATGTAAATGGTGCCTGCCAACGAGGAGGGCGCGGTGTAGCGAGAAAGAAAGGCGAACTGCAGACCGGTGTCCGTCTGGGCAGGCGTCATGTTCTCGGCATAAATCACCTTGTCGGTGTAGCCCACACGATAAAAATCGCCATTGGCACGAACAGGAAACCAAGAGTACTCGCGGTCGAAACCACCACCTGCGTAGCGGTTCAAAAAATTGGCCATGGCCTCTTCGCCTGTTTTGGGCGAAGGATGAACGACGGTCTTTCTAGCTGCTTCGGGCAGGCCCGCTGTGCGGTGGGTCTTGTAGACCGGCATCTGAAAGGCGGGCTGCTTTTTTAGCAGGGTAAGGCTACCTAAAGAAAGAAGGTCTTTGTACTGATCGGCATTGGCGGCCGTAACGGTGAAGAGCGGCTTTTCCTGAGCAAAGGGGTCGATATAGCCTTTTTCAGGGCTATAGCCAGCAGGCGGTTTCATAAGCCCGCCGCTGTAGGCCGGAATGGAACCATCGGCGTTTGCGGCGGCCACGGCCCCGGTATGAGGGATCGACTGGGCCTGGGCTTTACCTGCAAGCCCCAGGCCTGGAAGCGCCACTGAGGCAAGGCGAAGGGCGTAGGCGTTTGAAGTCAAAGCCAAGAAACGTCTGCGCAGATTCATTTTGAAGTCATCCTTTTTGAGAGCCAAGGGCCTACAGCGTTCAATCAGCAAGAGGCCAAACTAAGGCCCCTTGCTCCGAACGACTTGTCTAGAAGCTCGTGCTTAACACAAGACTGTAGTAGTCACGATCTCGGAAGGCATCGTATTTGGCGGCGTCGGCGTAACGTACGTAGCCAAGCTCAATGTTATGTACCCGGTTAAAGTTCGCCCGCAGTCCGAGACCGATGGTTTGACGGCCTTCCACGATCTGACTATCAATGGAATAGCCGCTTACATCGTGAGAGAACGAGAACGTCGGGAAGAGCGTTGCGGAGGTACCGAACACCTGGGGGTACTCAAGCTGAAGCCTGAGTCGATAACCCCAGGAATCCTGGGTAGCAAAGCCATCGTTTGACCGGCCATCCTCTTGGGTATTGGTAGCAGGGTTACTGGTTCCAATACCCCCTGCAACCTGCTGAACGGCAGCACCTAACGATGCATCCCGCGCGTCTGCAAGGTAGGAGGCGTGAGGGGCGAAACCAAAAATAAACGACCTACCAAAGCGCTTGCCGGTATTACGGTCGCCTACATTGGCTCGCTGATAGGCAACTTCGCCAACAAAAATCGACTGTGCCGATCCCAACATCCGTGGTAGCACGCGAATACCGTTGACCTGCATCTGAGTTTTCTGGAGGCGCTTGTAACCGGCTATCTCCGTTCCGGCTCCAGCGGCTGCTGCGGACTCTGCTTCTGCCCGCATGGGGCCTATACCGTAAAGAAGCCCAGCGAGAAGGTCATTACCGTTAATTTGGGCAGGCTGATTTGGTGAGTGGCTTACCTCGGCTCCAACGGACCAGCCAGACAGGTTGGTCGAAGCAGACACACCAAAAATATTGATGTCGTTCGGATATTCCCATAGCCCTGTCCCGGGAACAAGCGAGAGGCCCAAGGCTTGACGGGCCCCAGCCACCTGAGCAGGGATGGGATTGATAAAGTTCGAGGCGTTTAACGTCCCTCCCAATATGCCCAAGGCTCGAATGTTTGATCCTGACCTGCCAGAGATGTATGGAATGCGAGAACTGATGCGCATGGCATACAAGCCAACCTCACCGTCGAGCGACTCGGATGGAATTCGCAGAGCAAGACCAAACTGCTCCCCATCGTCACCGGCTTTGCCGGGTCCCATTGGGATAAAGAGCCCACGTTGAATGGCGTCATAGTTGCTTAGACCAGGCAGCGTTGTAATGGCCTGAGAGCAAGCCCCTCCTGCCCTGTGCGTGGCTTGAAACTCAACAGGGGACCAGTAGGTGCCACAACTGTCAAGGTTTGCTGGGGCCCATTTCGTTTGAATGAAGCCCTCTAAGGACCGCCCCTCCCCAAGACTCAGGTTGGCCCAGACAGACTCCACAGGTAAGAAAGCGTCTTTAATTTCTGTACCAGGTTTGCGCAGTGCCGAGAGGTCAATAGGATTTACCTGATTTATCCCTTGAATAAACAAGGACTCCCCCCAGTTAATCACTTGTCTGCCCAGCCGTACTTGACCCGGCTGACCACCAAGCTCAAACCCTGTGTAAACGTAGGCGTCAAGCATCTCCGCACCCGAAAAGCGCCCCAGAGGATCAAACCCTTCGTCAGACAAGGAACGACGCCCTGTGACTGGCAAATAGCCCGATGCACCGTTACCCTGATTAACCTCACCCTCCTC
>JAURFZ010000093.1 GCA_030834045.1 Burkholderiales bacterium | reverse complement strand
AGATGGCCTCTTCGATTGCAAATATTTGGAACCATCGTGATGACCGCTATTCTGAATTGCGTGCCAGCATGCACCCTGATGTAAACGCTAAAACCCATCGGGTTGAAATGAGCTACATCGGCGGATGAGCGAGAAACGAAAAACCTTTAAACGCCTGCACCGACACACGTGATGCCGGCAGCAACCCCCGCCGTATCAGGCTCTAAAAATTCTGTCTCCGACTCTTAGCGTTTAATAATCACCATTGGCCCTGCAACCGATGAATAGTAGGCAGCAAGATTGGCAATCTCTTCTTTAGTTAGGGCTGCAGCCATACCGGCCATGATGGCATTTTTCCGCGCGCCCGACTTGTAATTGGTTAGGGCACGCAGTAGGTAATCTTCATACTGACCTGCTAAAACCGGGTAGGAGGCGACAACCGACTTCACACCGTCCACGCCGTGGCAGGCGGCGCAGGCCTGATCGGCCTTTTCTTTACCGAGGGCGATATTTCCTGCCCATGCCGGGGATGCAACCGCAAACAGACCCGAGACCATTAAGGCAGACACTGCTGTGAGATTGAAAACACCTAGGGTTCGCTTTGCCACTGAAAGACTCCTGGAAAAAAGGATGTCGTTTACCTGTTTCATTAACGAACACCCGCAGCATAAAAGGCGGAGAGGTCGGCGATGTCTTGATCGGTAAGCGTCTTCGATACGGCGACCATACTTGGATGGGCTCGCTCGCCATTTCGATAGGCGTTGAGCGAACTCACCAGGTATTCGTAGTTTTGACCCGCAATTTTGGGCACCCGATAAAGCACCGGGTAGGCTGTTTTGTAGTTCGGTATGCCATGGCAACCTATGCACATGGAGTTTTTCTTGGCTCCAGCCTCGACGCTGCCTTTAACCTCGGCCATTGCAGACGCCCCAAAACTTAAAACAACCGTGACAGCCAGACACGCGTGACGTACGACCTTCTGAAAACCCATCGACAACTCCCTAAAAATTGGTGTTCGCTCGGTTACCCGGACGAGGCCGCAACTTAAACAGCCCCTGCCCATGCTTTCCGAGCGCCCAGCATTCCTACGCAGACAAAAACGTTTGCAGATTGGATTTTTATTCTTTGCTCGCGAGTGTATCAAAGACAGGCTAAGCCCGTGCGGAGCCAAGCCCCTTCAGTAAAAACCGATTAAGCCGACCAACGAAGGCAGCAGGGTCCTCCGGCTGCCCCCCTTCGGCAAGAAGCGCCTGATCGTGCAAAAGCCAGACGAGGTCTGAGAAAGTCTCTGTTAGGCCATCCGTTACTTGGGCACCGTCAGCCCCCAGAATCTGGCCGCCACCTGCCTCAGACTCGGCGACAAGCGCTTTGACTATGGGGTGGCTTGGATTGAGCTCGAGGATGGGCCGTCGCTCGGGTGCCTTCTGACCCGAGGCCTTTAAAAGACGCTCAAGATGGCCGCTCACGTCGTGTTCATCTGACACTAGGCAGCAGGCGGAGTCGGTTAGGCGCTCGCTCAAGCGAACCTCCTTCACCTTCTCACCTAAGACCTTGGCAGCCTTCTCAACCGCAGGCTTTGCCGCACGCTGGTCTTCTTTTCGAGCCTTCTCGTCCGACTTGGTGTCGGTGTCCGAGGGAAGGTCCTTAACCTTGGATAGGTCGAGGCTGCCCTTCGCAACGGACTGAATTGGCTTCCCGTCGAATTCAGTTAAAAAGTTCAAGACCCACTCATCAATACGGTCTGTCAGCAATAAAACCTCAATGCCCTTTTTCCTGAATATTTCAAGGTGCGGGCTGTTGCGCCCGGCAGTAAGGCTGTCTGCTGTAATGACATAGATTTTGTCTTGACCTTCTTTCATGCGCCCAACATAGGCCTCAAGGGCAACATCAGGCTCATCGGTACTTGACTGCGTTGACACGAAACGGGCGAGCTTGGCTAACCTGTCTTTGTTGGCGAAGTCTTCGCCAAAGCCCTCTTTAAGGCATTGACCAAACTCTTTCCAGGCTGTCTTGTAATCGTCGGGCTGGTGAGTGGCCATATCTTCAAGAAGCCCGAGCACGCGTTTGGCGCAGCCTTCGCGAATAGCACGGACATCTCGGCTTTCCTGCAGTATTTCTCGAGAGACATTCAAAGGCAGATCGGAGGAATCCACTACACCCTGAATAAAACGCAGGTAATTGGGAAGCAATTGCTCAGCGTCGTCCATGATGAAGACACGCTTGATGTAGAGCTTAAGACCGTGCCGGCTCTGACGGTCATAGAGATCGAACGGCGCCTTTGCCGGAATGTAAAGCAGTTGTATGTATTCTGTACGTCCCTCAACACGGTTGTGGGTATGGGATAAAGGGTCGTCAAGGCCATGGGCAAGACTTTTATAAAACTCTTTGTACTGCTCCTCGGTAATCTCTGATTTTGAGCGTGTCCAGAGCGCAGAGGCTTGGTTCACAGTCTCCCAGTCGTTGGTCTCCGCATACTCTTTCTTCTTCTCATCCCATTCACGTTTTTTCATGCGAATGGGAAGTCCAATATGGTCGGAATAGCGCTTTAGTATCTCTTTGAGTTTCCAGTGGGACAGAAGATCGTCGTGGGATTTCGCGTCCTCCCCCTGGCCCTCGGGCTCTCGAAGGTAGAGCGTCACCTCGGTTCCGCGTTCCGCGCGCTCAAGGGCTTCAACACTGAAGTCACCCGTGCCATCCGACTCCCAACGCACGGCCTGGTCGGCCGCAAGCCCAGCTCGCCGACTTACAACGACAACCCTGCTAGCAACAATAAACGAGGAGTAGAAGCCAACCCCAAACTGACCGATAAGGGCGGAGTCTTTTGCAGAGTCACCTGAGAGCTTTCCAAAGAACTCTTTGGTACCCGATCGAGCAATGGTGCCAAGGTTGGCAATAACCTCGTCTCGGCTCATGCCAATGCCGTTATCGGCAATAGTGACCGTTCGCGCCTTGGCATCGAAACCCACTGTAATACTAAGTTCGGCATTCTCCTCAAAAAGCTTTTCATTCGATAATGCCTCGAGCCGCAGCTTATCGCAGGCATCCGAGGCATTGGAGATAAGTTCTCTAAGAAAAATATCGCGATTACTGTAGAGCGAATGGATCATGAGGTGAAGCAGCTGCTTGACCTCGGTCTGAAAACTCATGGTCTCTTTTGACATGACGAAAAAATCTCCTTAATTGCAAACTTAATGGACAAAGTTTGGGACGACTTCGCCGATTTTCAAGGCCGACGATCGAAAAAATCTGCCAGCCGCCATTGGCGGTCCATGTCGTGCAGAACCTAAGCACCAAAGTGGCGAAGTGGCGAAGTGGCGAAGAGTCGGCGTCCGCCTGCGCGCTCGTCTGTGAGGCCTACCCGGCTAGAAGCCAGGCCCGCTAGAAAAGGTCAGACGAACACAAGCAATGCGCCTGAACCGCCTGAACTGGAACTGCCGATGGGCTTGCAAGCCCCAAGAGCCAGCGGATATCGGAGGCCTGGATATTCAAGAGTTTCTGCAGGCTTTGCCATTCGGGAGGACTGGAAACGACTGCCCTCACTGACCTTAAAACATCCGAGAGCAAGGCCGACCAGGCGGGCTCAGAAGGCTCGACATACGTAACGTCAAAACCCTGGTCGAGACCTGCCTTTTGTGCAGCCAGTTCAACAGCCTTTTCAAGCCCCCCCAACTGATCAACCAGGCCGCGTTGATGCGCCTGTCCCCCTGTCCAGACCTGGCCTTGCGCAAGCTGATCGACTCGCTCCTTTGAAAGATTTCGGGCAAGCGACACCTGGCCGATGAAGTCATCGTAGATCTGGTTAACCGAGGCCTGCAAGATACCCTTAAGCCGTGGGTCAAGAGGTCTGCGCGGGTCATAAGCCCCACGCAGCCAGTGCGTTGTGTAGCCATCGGTATTGATATCGAGCTTGTCAAGCACCTTACTGGCTGATGGGAAGAGTGCAAAGACTCCAATGGAACCCGTAATGGTTGACTCGTCTGCAACAATGGCATCGGCACCTGCTGCAATCCAGTAACCACCCGAGGCGGCCATTCCGGCCATGGAGGCGACGACTGGAATGCCCATCTGCCGAGTGACTTCAATCTCGCGACGAATAAGCTCTGAGCCCACAACACTGCCGCCGGGAGAGTCAACGCGAATTACCAGGGCCTTCACACCCTTCTTACGGCGTGCTTCACGCAGGAGGGCTATCGTTGCAAGCCCACCCACCCCATCCACCGATTCGTCACCGTCGAAAATCGGGCCCTGAGCAACCACAATAGCTACACCTTCTTTGAAGCGAGGCTCAGGCTGTAACTGCAGGTAATCGAGCCAATGAACTTGAATAACCTCCTGAAGCTCATCATCCACGCGGTTGGTTTTTTCCAGCTGCGCCTCGAATTCATCCGGGGCAAGAAGTCCATCCACAAGCCCTGCCTCTAGGGCGTACTGAGCCGGGTTGAAGGCTTGCCCTTCCGATAACCTTGGAAGATCGTTAATAAACCCATCGAGCTGCTGCGGCTCAATAGCTCTCGACCTTGCAATGTCAGCAGCGAAGACGCGCCAGAGCTCGTCGAGCAGGCGCTGGCTTGCAGCAAGGCTTTCTTTCGATGCGCTTGCGCGCACGAGGGGCTCGCCCGCGTCTTTGTACTGCCCAGCGCGAATCAGGTTTGGCTCTATGCCAAGCCGAGTAAGGGCGGCACCAAAATAAAATGGCCGCTGGCCAAGGCCCTCAAGTGCCAAGACCCCCTTTGGATGCAGGTAAACCTTTGAAGCGTGCGATGCCAGGTAGTACTGCGCCTGACCGAAATACAAACCCCAGACAAGCACGGTTTTACCCGCATCTTTTAAACGCTGCAGCTGCTGACCAACCTGACGAAGCGATACCAGGCTGCCGCCCTCAAACCCCGATAGGTCAAGCACAATGTCATCGACGCGGGAATCCTTCACAAGGGCATCCGTTAGCCGAACGATATCCCGAACCTGTATGTCTTGCGCTCTTTCCTGCAAGAGCTGACGCGATAGAAAGGGCCCCTTCGGATAGTCTGCCTGCTCAACAATCCGGCCATTGAGTTCAATAAGCAGAACGGTCTCCTTGGCAACCTGGGCGGATGAGAATCCCGATGACGGTTGGTCATAAAGCGCAAAGAGCCCGGTGATACCGAAAAAAAGTCCCGCCAGAAGAATAGGAAAGACCAACAAGCCAACTGCGAAGCGTCCAAGTTTCTCGATGAAGGCAAGAAAAAACTTCAGAATGCGCCAGACAGCTTTCAGGAGTATCAGAGCAATTTGAATCACGGTGAGCCCTATTTGCGCTTAAGAGAGAGACCTCTAGGAGGAAACTCCGTTATTAGAACCTGCTGACAGGCCCGTCGACTCAATGCGTTCAAGGGTCATTCGAAGATCAAGCTTCTTACCTTTTCGGCCCCTGTGCGCCACGTAGTCAAGCAAGGCATCCCTGCTCAGTGTTGTTCGCTGCGGCTTACCCGTTCGGCCTTGACCAACGAAGTCGAGACCCTTATCTGAAATGACATCGGCATCAAGCACGTAGTCGTCTTTAGCATCCAGGTCGACCAGCTGCACCCCTCGCCCACCGTTTGAAAGCTCTTTAAACTCATTGAGTCCGAAGACAAGAAGACGCTTGGCAGCTGTAACAACCGCCATCGCACCTGCGTGAGCGCCCATGGCCTTAAACACCGCAAGACGATCGCCCTGCTCAAAGCTAATGAACTGCTTGCCACTACGATTGCGCCCAACAAGCGCATCAAACCGGGCCATAAACCCGTAGCCGAGGCGGCTCGCCAAAAGAATCATGGTCTGACTCGGGGCGACAAGAAAGTGGGTGAGTAGCCCGCCCGTATCAAGC
>JAURFZ010000092.1 GCA_030834045.1 Burkholderiales bacterium | reverse complement strand
GTGAGGGCGGCAGAACCGTCGGCGCCGGCGTCGTCGCAAAAGTGATCGAGTAAGAAAAGGCGAATCGGACATAGGGGCATAGCTCAACTGGCAGAGCGTCGGTCTCCAAAACCGAAGGTTGGGGGTTCGATTCCCTCTGCCCCTGCCAGCTTTTGTTTTAGGCAGGCTCCCTGGTTTGTCCCTGAATTCGCCAGCCCGTCGAATGCCCCTTCCATGAAACCTTAGGCCGCTATGTCATCCGCAAACTCAAGTCCTACAGACGTCTCCTCCGGACTGCCCGACAAGCTCATGCTTGCGGCGGCCGTTGCGGCGTTTTTTGCGGGCGTCTACGGTTATCACTGGTCGGGTGATGCCAGCCTGCAGGCACTTGGACTGTTACTTGCGGGCATTTTAGTTGGTGGCCTGCTTGCGTTTTTTTCGCCTTCGGGCCGGCGGTTTGTTGGCTTTTCGAAAGAAGCTGTTTACGAGACCAGGCGGGTTGTCTGGCCAGGGCGTAAGGAGACATTGCAGACAACCGGCATCGTCTTTTTATTTGTATTCATCATGGCACTCTTTCTCTGGCTGACTGACAAGTCCCTCGAGTGGGTGTTGTACGACTTGTTGCTGGGATGGAAGTAGCGATGACCAAACGCTGGTACGTGGTGCATGCCTTTTCAGGCATGGAGAAGAGCGTGGCGAAAGCCATTCAAGAGCGTATTGATCGCGCAGGTATGCAAGACCACTTCGGTCAGATTCTTGTTCCCACGGAAGAGGTTGTTGAAATTCGTGGTGGGCAAAAGGCCATTTCAGAGCGCAGGTTCTTTCCCGGCTATGTGCTTGTTGAAATGGACATGAACGACCAGAGTTGGCATCTGGTTAAAAACACCAACAAGGTCACCGGCTTTCTCGGGGGCTCGGGAAGCAAGCCTTCACCCATCTCTCAGGCCGAGGTCGACAAGATCATGGCCCAGATGCAAGAAGGGGTTGAAAAACCAAGGCCCAAGGTCCTTTTTGAAGTGGGCGAGGTTGTTCGTGTGAAGGACGGTCCTTTCACCGACTTCAACGGCCATGTCGAAGAAGTGAATTATGAAAAAAATCGCATGCGGGTGTCGGTCACTATTTTTGGACGGTCCACACCCGTTGAACTTGAGTTTGGACAGGTAGAAAAGCTCTAGCTTTTAGTTTTAGGTAGTTTGCTTTTTATCGCCTTTGGGCGAATCGAGGAGCAGGAGCTAGCCGTAAAGGTGACTGCGTTATGACTCAATTTTAAGGAGCCATCATGGCAAAGAAGATCGTCGGTTACATAAAGCTTCAGGTCCCGGCTGGAAAGGCGAACCCCTCGCCTCCTATCGGCCCTGCCCTTGGTCAGCGCGGCCTGAACATCATGGAATTCTGTAAGGCGTTTAACGCCCAGACGCAGTCCATGGAACCCGGACTGCCCATTCCTTGCGTCATTACGGCCTATGCCGATAAGTCCTTCACGTTCATTATGAAGACGCCCCCAGCGTCCATTTTGATTAAGAAGGCGGCAAAAATTGACAAGGGCTCGCCCAAGCCTCATTCCGACAAGGTGGGTTCCATAACGCTTGCCCAGTGCGAAGAGATTGCAAAACTTAAACAGCCCGATCTTACGGCCGCCGATCTAAGGGCGGCCGTTATGACTATTGCAGGTAGCGCCCGAAGCATGGGTATCACGGTGGAGGGCCTCTAAAATGCCAAAACTCGCAAAACGCACACAGGCCATCCGATCCAAGGTTGATCGGGCTAAGCACTATTCGGCCGATGAGGCCTTGGCGCTCGCCAAAGACTGCGCAACGGCAAAATTCACCGAATCGGTGGATGTTGCGGTCCAGCTAGGTGTGGACGCAAAGAAGTCCGACCAGATTGTTCGTGGCTCCATTGTTCTTCCCTCTGGCACCGGAAAGACAGCACGCGTGGCTGTTTTTGCACAGGGTGAGAAGGCCGAGCAGGCCAGGGCCGCGGGCGCTGAAAAGGTCGGCATGGAAGACCTGGCCGAGAGCATCAAGGCCGGTGTACTGGACTTCGATGTGGTCATTGCCTCACCCGACGCTATGCGTCTGGTCGGGCAGCTTGGCCAGATTCTGGGCCCGCGCGGGCTGATGCCGAACCCCAAGGTGGGAACCGTGACGCCCGACGTTGTTCAGGCGGTGAAAAATGCCAAGGCCGGCCAGGTTCAGTATCGAACCGACAAGGCTGGAATCATTCACTGCACCATCGGCCAGGCAAGTTTCGATGTGACTGCACTTAAGACCAACCTTGTTGCTCTTATTGAAGCCCTCAACCGTGCCAAGCCATCCTCGTCCAAGGGGGTCTATCTTCGCAAGGTTGCCATTTCGACAACCATGGGCCCCGGCATTCGCGTAGACACACAAAACCTGCTGCAGGCCCAGCAGGCGTAACAGACTTTGGGCCGTCTTTGTTGCCCAGGCCTTTACCGGCGCAAGCAACACAGGCGGGTTGTCAAAGACCGTTGGGGATGGATCTTAAATGTCTTGTCCATCTTAATGTCCGGCAGGTTTGTCGGTCCCAACCGAGATGGCGGTCCCGAAGGACACGAGTTTAGGTTGTTTGATTGCTCCGTTGTTCGCTAGGTCGCCGGTTTTAACCGCTGAGGGCAGATAGCCCAAGGCATTTTAAGGAGTGAGCTGTGGCACTAAACCGCGCTTCAAAATCTGCTGTTATTGACAACGTCTCGGCCGAACTGGCCAAGGCCCAGTCAGTCATCTTGGCAGAGTATCGCGGTCTGAACGTTGCCAAGATCACCGAACTGCGACGACAGGCGCGTGCGGCAGATGTCTACCTGCGGGTGCTTAAAAACACTCTGGTAAGACGTTCTATTGCAGGCACGCCGTTCGATAAGTTATCCGACCAGCTGGTTGGCCCACTTATTTATGGCATTTCGGTTGATCCCGTTGCGGCGGCTCGCGTCATGTGCGATTTTGCGAAGACCAATGAAATCCTTGTTATTAAGGGTGGCAGTCTTCCGAATTCGTTACTTGATGCGGCTGGCGTAAAGGCACTTGCCTCGTTGCCCTCAAGAGAGGAGCTTCTCGCGAAGCTTCTGGGCACCATGCAGGCGCCTGTGGCGACCTTTGTTCAGACCCTCAATCAGGTTCCTGGAACCTTCGTTCGTACCCTTGCCGCCGTGCGCGATCAGCGCGCAGAGCAGGAGGCTTAGTGGTGTGTTGGCTCTTTAGCCCACAGCCCTCTAGCCAGACGATCAGGTCCCTTGAATCCTACGCAAACAACCTAAACGCAATGAAATGGAGTAATTAAAGATGGCTATGTCAAAAGAAGAAATCCTCGAAGCCGTTGGCTCAATGAGTGTCCTTGACCTCTCTGAACTCATCAAGATGATGGAAGAGAAGTTTGGTGTATCTGCGGCCGCTGCTGCGGTGGCCGTTGCTGCTGCACCTGCTGCCGGCGCCGGCGCAGCTGCGGTCGAAGAGAAGACCGAGTTCAACGTCGTGCTTATGGCCGCGGGTGAGAAAAAAGTTGAGGTTATTAAGGTTGTTCGCGCAGCCACTGGCCTTGGACTCAAAGAAGCCAAAGATCTTGTTGATGGGGCTCCTAAGCCTGTCAAAGAGGCCATCTCGAAGGCTGATGCCGAGGCCTTGAAAAAGCAGCTTGAAGAGGCTGGCGCCAAGGTCGAGATGCAGTAAACCTTTGTGGCGGGCCGTTGGTCTTGTGCCAGCGGCCGGCTTTGCCATGCCGAGCTCTTGCAGTTCTCCTCTGCACCGATCCGAGCCGATATGGCAAAGCCCTGCTAAACGTGCCCAGGTTTTGGCAACGCGATGGTTGGACCCAATTTGTCGATGTTTGTGATTGAC
The DNA here is from genome assembly GCA_030834045.1 of Burkholderiales bacterium. Classification (GTDB taxonomy): domain Bacteria; phylum Pseudomonadota; class Gammaproteobacteria; order Burkholderiales; family Burkholderiaceae_A; genus Hahnella. The sequence continues at coordinate 2,007 of JAURFZ010000092.1, read as the reverse complement.
CCTGTGTTTTTTCAGACCTCAAGGAGCCTTCATGGCCTACAACTTTACTGAAAAGAAGCGTATTCGAAAGAGCTTTGCAAAACGTCCACCTGTGTTGCAGGTGCCGTATCTTCTCGAGACTCAGATTCAGTCGTACCGGCAGTTTTTACAGGCTGAGATCGCGCCCGATAAGCGCGAGAACGACGGCCTGCAGGCTGCCTTTAGCTCCATCTTTCCTATTGTTAGCCACAACGGTTATGCCAAGCTCGAGTTTGTTAACTTTCAGCTCGGCAAGCCTGCCTTTGACGTCAAAGAGTGCCAGCAGCGAGGCCTAACCTATGCGGCACCCCTGCGTGCCCGTGTTCGCCTCGTGATTATGGACCGAGAGGCTGCGAAGCCCACCATTAAAGAGGCGCGTGAGAACGAGGCCTACATGGGCGAGATGCCTTTGATGACCCAGACCGGCTCTTTTGTTATTAACGGAACCGAGCGTGTCATCGTAAGCCAGCTGCATCGCTCACCGGGTGTGTTCTTTGAACACGACCGCGGCAAGACCCATAGCTCGGGCAAGCTCTTATTCTCAGCTCGCATCATCCCTTATCGCGGCTCCTGGCTCGACTTCGAGTTTGACCCGAAAGACATTCTTTACTTCCGCGTCGACCGCCGTCGCAAAATGCCCGTCACGATTCTAATGAAGTCGCTTGGCCTGTCGCCCGAACAGATTCTGGCTAACTTCTTTAGTTTTGATCATTTCGCGCTTATGCCCGATGGCGCGCAGATGGAACTCGTTCCTGAGCGCCTGAAGGGCGAGCAGGCTCGGTTTGATATCGCCGACAAAGACGGCACTGTTCTGGTTGCCCGTGACAAGCGAATCAACGCCAAGCATATTCGCGACATCGAGAAGTCGGGCCTTAAGCGTATCTCGGTTCCCGATGATTACCTGCTTGGCCGAATTGTTGCTCTTAACCTGGTTGACGAAGAGACAGGTGAAATCGTTGCCAAGGCGAACGATGAAATAACAGAGGAGCTTTTGGTTCGCCTGCGCGATGCCAAGATTCGTGACATTCCCACGCTCTATGTCAACGACCTCGATCACGGCGCCTATATTTCTGCAACCCTAAGGCTTGATGAAACCCCCGATCCTCTCTCGGCAAGGGTTGCCATTTACCGCATGATGCGCCCGGGTGAGCCCCCCACCGAGGATGCGGTCGAGGCCCTTTTTAACAGGCTCTTCTTTAGTGAAGACTCCTACGACCTCTCGAAGGTCGGCCGAATGAAATTTAACCGCAGGCTCAGCCGCGAGGATGTGCTTGGTTCCCCAGTGCTAACGCACGAAGACATTCTGGACACCATCAAGCTGCTTGTTGAACTGCGCAACGGCCGTGGTGAGGTCGATGACATCGATCACCTGGGCAACCGCCGCGTGCGATGCGTGGGTGAGCTTGCCGAAAATCAGTTCCGTTCCGGGCTCGTGCGTGTTGAGCGGGCTGTTAAAGAGCGGCTTGGTCAGGCCGAGGCCGACAACCTTCAGCCTCACGACCTTATTAACAGCAAGCCCATCTCGGCTGCCATTCGCGAGTTCTTTGGGTCTTCCCAGCTCTCGCAGTTTATGGACCAGACCAACCCCTTGTCCGAGATCACCCACAAACGACGTGTCTCTGCGCTTGGACCAGGCGGCCTCACCCGCGAACGCGCAGGCTTTGAAGTGCGTGACGTGCACCCCACCCATTACGGTCGTGTCTGCCCCATCGAGACCCCTGAGGGCCCAAACATTGGTCTTATTAACTCCCTGGCCCTGTATGCCCGCCTTAATGACTACGGTTTTCTTGAAACGCCTTACAGAAAGGTTGTGGACCGCCGTGTAACCAACGAGATCGACTACCTGTCGGCCATTGAAGAGGGTCGGTACGTCATTGCGCAGGCCAACGCGGCTGTCGATGGCTCGGGCAAGCTTCAGGGCGATCTGGTCTCGGTGCGTGTCAATGGCGAGACCACCCTTTCTGGCCCAGAAAAAGTCGAGTACATGGA
>JAURFZ010000091.1 GCA_030834045.1 Burkholderiales bacterium | reverse complement strand
ATATCCGTACACTTGGCTGCGGCCTCCCTGACCTGAGAGCGCAGCGCCTTCAGAGCTTCGCCGTGAGCTTTGTTCTCTTCGCTGGTGCGGAGCTTGATCACCTTGTCCAGTTCTTTCTGGGCTTTCTTCAAATCCTTGTTGGTGGCTGCCACCAAACGAAAATTAAGCTCAGTGGCCTGACTTGCGCCTAGTCGTGTGGCCTGTTTCTCTTGCAGCACACGCAAAAGCTTCGCCTGAAGGTTCAAAGGCAGCTCTCCAATTTCATCAAGAAATACGGTGCCACCCTGGGCCTGCTCAAAAATACCCTTGTGCTCTTTCACCGCACCTGTAAAAGCACCCTTCTCGTGACCGAAAAGCATATCCTCCATAAGATGCTCGGGAATTGCGCCGCAGTTAAGGCTGACAAAGGGCGCCTTGGCGCGGGGTGAGGCTTCGTGAATGACATTGGCTAATACCTCTTTACCTGCACCTGTGGGCCCGGTAATTAAGGTGGTCACCTCGGCCTGGGCAACACGCCGGGCGAGAACCAAAAGCTTCTGGCTTGTGGGGTCTACGAAAATAAAGGTTCGCTTCGGCTTTTCCTGATGTGCCGCTTGATCGGCGTCCGATTTAATCGACTGGCCTGACGCGTTAAATGTAGGCTCAGTGTCTGACGAATCACCCAATGCCCCAACCACGGCCGCTGGGTTGACCGCGGCTACCCCAACGAATGCGGCCTGAACAGCCTTCTTCACATAGGCCTGTGCGAGTTGCCAAGACTCCTCCGAATAGTCGTCATGGGCCAACACATGGCATGCCCCATGTTGCATGGCCTCAATACCCAGTTGAAAGGCCTGCTTGTCGGTTCGACAGAGCACCGGAATGTTGGGCTTAAAGCTCTCAATAAGGCACTTCACCTCGGTTAGCAGCGCTACATCGCTCTTGAGGCGAATAACCACGAGCTGTGCCGTTTTTAGTGCCCGACGAAGATCGTCAAGCGTGCGAACCGCTAAAAGATTTAAACCAGCCTCACGCAAACAGGAACGTTCGCGTTCCCCTGCAGGCTGAAACGGGTCAAGCCACAGGGCATTGCAGCGGCCGGCATCTTGGTTTTTTTCTGCAGTCACAGATAGGCTCCCCTACGAAGACAAATAAGTTGTGTAGGTAAGAGCAATGGCTATGCCAAGAGCGGCGACGTTTTTCCGACGGGAAAAACCAACAGCGGCAAGCTTAGGCCGCTGACAAGGTAAGACTAAAGCTTGGGGCAGTCCCCGTACTTGCTTGAGAGACAGCGCCTGGCCAAGGCCTTTGCCAGGGTTAGCTCGCCTTCCTTAAGCCGGTAGTCAAGAAAAGATGTGACATCAATTGCACCCTCGTAGCCGTTAAGGCGGGAAACCTCAACCCAGGCATAGCCCGCTACCCCATTGGGTTTACCGGTGGGCTCTTCTGACAAAAACAAATAACCCGCCATGAACTGGCTGTTCACATTGCCCGCACGGGCGCCTTTCAGGAATTCCGCAAGGGCGGCCAGCGGGTCGCGCCGTATGCCCTTACCCTCCCAGAGATGCAGGCCCATCATGTAGTGCGCCTCGGGCAGACGCTGAGCAGCAGCCTTTCGGAACCAGAAAACGGCCTGGCTGTTATTCACTTCAACTCCATAGCCGTTGTGGTAAAGCGTGCCCAGGTTGTACTGGGCCTCTGGCAGGCCTGCGTCAGCGGCCCTGCGATAAGAATTCATAGCCTCAACATAGCTTTGGGTAACGCCCAAACCCCGCTCGTACATAAGGCCCACATTGTTCATGGCACGGGCATCGCCTTTATTGGCAAGGTCGCGCCACGACCGGAGCGCTGTAGCGTAATGTTTACGCTCAAGGGCATTAAGGCCTGCCTGCAGTTGTTCGCTAAAGGGCCGGGTTGGGTCGTTAGGGGTGTTGCCACTGAACGACTGAGCCTGCACAAGACAGGTTACTGCCAACAAAAGCGAAGCCAAAACAAGGTTTGTCCCTCCTGGCCTTGTGCTTGCAGGGTTAAAGCCCCATGCTGGTCTGTCAGTATTGTCTTTAGTCATGGTCATTTAATCCGATACACCTACTAAGTAAAACTTTTGTTTGCCGTAGATCACAACTCCACACTATAGCCTCAGACCTCTCTTGGATCATGAAACGACAACCCTTCGACCAGATCACAAAATTTAAAGCTCTTATTGCTCTTGGCATTGTTGTTTTAAGCATATGGAGTGTGAAGGCATTCGCTCAGGCTGCCGATGCGGCTGCCTTGGCGGGGACCGAGCCCCAAGGCCCTGTATGCCTTCCCGTTGAGGGGCTCACCTTCACTATTTCGGGCCCTGAAACCTTATTGGCGACCCGTGGTCCAGAGTCCATTGCGCTTATCCACACCACCATGTTCTTGCCCGCAGGCCTTCATGAAATGCGTTTTCTTGCCTCAGAGCTCTGCCCAGGCGGGCCAAAGTCTCACTTCGTAGTCAACCACTATCTACACACGGTGCAGGAACTGCGGTTTTTTGGCGGTCCAAGCAACGAGCGTATTGCCATTATTGGCCCAACAGGCCGCAATGCCACGGTTGCGGCCACTAAACAATAAGGCCTCTTCCACCACGTTTAAAGCGCTTGGGCTTCTGAGATTGCTCGGACTGAGGCAATTCTTTTTCTTCAAAGCCCAGGCAAAAGTGTCCATCGGCCCGAAGCACCTCAATGCTTGGAAGAATTTTGGTTTTAAAGCCCATTAGCCTGCAGCCGTATGGCATGCGGGTATCCCAGGTAATTTGAAAGTGCCGGCAACCCCAGCAATTCGGGCCTTTTTTTATTTCAGAAAAAACTTCTCGGTAGAGGTCGACCCCACGCGGCGACTGGGTAAGCAGACGCAGTTTCTCTTGGTCGACTACCGACTTATTTCTTCTTGATGTAGTCGACATAGAACCGCCATGACAGTTGAATCAAAAAGGCGGCTAAGAACAGGTAGCCAACCACGGCAGTCATATCCAGATCGGGCCAATCAATTTCTACACCGGCAAAGGCCAGAAAAATAAGTGGAATAGCAAACGTTAGATAAACGCGAATAAGGGCGCAGACCTTGCAGGGCGGCCTATCAAGTGCCCGTTCAGCGCAGTTGGTATCAACCTTGCGCGGGCCTTTGGGTAGATAAACAGACATACACATCATTCTAACGAAGATTACCCCTGAAGTAACTGCAGAACCGTCTGGTTGCTCATGTTAGCCTGGGCTAACACCGCGGTGGCAGCCTGCTGCATAATCTGCGCCTTGGCAAGTTCTGTCGACGATTTCGCATAGTCAGCATCCATAATTTGTGACCGCGATGCCTCTTGGTTCATCGACACATTGCTAAGGTTGTCCATGGCGTACTGCAGTCGGTTCATCACTGCACCCATCTGAGCGCGCGTGGCGTTTACCCTGTCCATGGCCACATCAAGCAGCTCAAGAACCTTTTCAGCACCAGCCCGGGTATTGATGCGTGAGGTGCGTTCGTTCACATTTAAGTCAACGTCACCGGTAATCTCGTTGGTAATGGAACCATTCTTACCAAAGTCTTCCAGGTCAATGGTAATAAGCTGCTGGGCGCTGGCTCCCACCTGAAAGGCAAGCCGACCCACTTTTGGTGGATCCATGGCCTCGCTTGAGCGACCACCGAAGCTACCCTGCTGAAAGCCCAGAGCATTGAACTTACCCTGAGGTCCAAAGCCTTTATCGCCTACTTCGATGGTGAAGGGCTGAGTGGAGGCGCGAAGCATAGCCTCACGATCCGAAGGCGGTGCACCCACAGGCGAAGGAATAGGCGGCAACAGAGCCGCATCGGCAATCAATCGAACCGTGCCGTAGGCTGTTTTCGCAGAGGTGGAGTTCTCGTCCGCGAAAGGAATGGCACTCACCACACCAGAGCCCATGTCGTTGGGGGTGATGGTGCGAATAACCAGGCTTACATCAGGGTCGACATAGGCATCATCATTAGTTGTGGAGTCCCACGCTGCACCGATCCCAGATAAGGTAAACGGGGCTCCTGGTACCGTGGAGACAATTTCAAAAAAGTCCTCTCCAGTGGTGTACTCCACCGCCAGGTTTGCCAGTTGCCGTGGATCTGCGGTGAGGTCAGCTGTAATTGCGGTCTCAATGGCAGCCGCCAGATTGGCTGCACTTACAGCTGAGTCCGTATCACCAGCCGCTTCAATAGCCTGACCGTTCAGCGTGATAACACGGTTATCAGCAACCTCGTCCTTGGTTGTGACCCTCATTCGCTGGGCTACAGCATCGGACTGACCCAAACCAAAGCTAGCAGCAGAAAGGTCTTGAATACTGGAGTCGTACCAGACCGATAGGTTACGCCCGTCGGTTTTTAGGCTTAAACCCTCACCATTATCAACCGCAGTAACGCCATGCTGTCCTGTGCGGGCGTTGATAGCCTGAACAACCTTGGTTCGTCGCTCATAGCCTTCCTCATTCTGGGTGAACTCGACATCAATCGCCACACCATTCACAAACAGGGTGTACATGTCACCAGAACCAGCGGGAATACTGGTATCTGTGATGATTCCTTTGGTGCTTGCCCCATTGGGTAGTGCTCTGACGCCCGTTTCATACTGGTGGCTGTTTATCGCTGCTGAAATAGCCAACGCACTTGAAGCAGGGTCACTGCTCGCAACCGAGGTAATACTCTTCCTATCGTCGTTGGCAACTGAAGGTCGAATTTCAATGCCATTGATTTTTAAGTCATCGGTCCCGAGAGAAGAATAGCCAGCCCTCTGATTTGCAGCTTGTACGCGCGTTTCAATTAAGGCCGCATCACTTGTTGTGCTTACGCTGTAAGTAAAGGGTGTTCCAGCTACATCGGCCGAAATAACAAGTTCGCCAAGTCGATTACCAGCCGTTGCTGTTACAACGCCTGCGAGTTCTGGCTCAGCATTAATGGCTGCAATAAAAGCCTGCCGAAGCCCCTCAAAAGAGGCGCCAGGAATATCGTCACCGTTAATGTCGGTCGATGCATCGTCAATGCTTACAGTGACTCCATTGATGGTGACCGAGTAGGTGTCATCGGCAGAAATAGCTCCGGATATTTCAACAGCAATGGCCTGCGCAACAGGAGGTTCAACAATAGCCCTGGGCGCGGTGTTGTAAACAGCCTGGTTCTTTGTGAAGTTACCCTCAATAAGACCCACTCGACTAATATCGCCAAGGGTCGATGAGGTTAAGACGACCGGATTATTGATCTTCGATTCTAAAGATAGGGTGCTTGCCTGCACCCCCTCGCGAATCCCTACACGACTTCCGAAAACCTCGTGGTTCGCACTTGTCTCAAAACTAACCTCAATATTCCGACCGTCTTGGGCAACCAAGGTAATGCCCTTGGTATCGAAGCCTGTATCAATCGCCCTCACGCCGGTTTGCGACGATATTGCATTAATAGCAGCCGCCACACTCATTCGTGTCTCACGCGTATTGTTAAGTGAGGTAGTGATATTTGCCGATGCAAAGCCATTAATAAATACAACACCTGAAACCACTGACTCGGCACTCATGGCCTGCCCGGTCACCACATTCTCATTTACTTTGGCATACACACCGGTTCCCGGTGCAGCTGTTGTGTATTCCTGCGTAATGTCAGCTATACCCACGAGCCCAGTGGTTCCTGGAAGCACTTCCGCCGTGCCCACATCTCCCTCAGACACAGGGTAATCAATATTAATGACCGACCCACCCGAAGCATAAGAAACAACACGACCTGTCGTTGCAGTGTCGAATAAATGACTCGCTCGAAGCGTTTGGGCAATTTTGGTGGCCGCCTTCACCACCGTATCTTCCTGCGCCGTAATGGTTACATCAACGCCAGCGACCTTAATAACCCCAG
>JAURFZ010000090.1 GCA_030834045.1 Burkholderiales bacterium | reverse complement strand
GCTTTGTAGAACTGCTGATAACTCTTCCAGAGGGGCAGCCACCTCTCGAAGTCAGCCTCACATGCCATTCGGATAATCATGTTGGTCAAGCCCCCTTAAGCATCGCCTTGCCAAGCTCCGTGCTGCCATTGTTGATCAGCTTTTCAGCGGCATTTAAACGATCTCTGGCCTCACGATTTTGACTCAGCTTGGCCTTGCCCTCGAGACGCGCGATCTGCATCTCGATTCCAACGATTGCCTTCAGCACCTCATCAATGTATTCCGTGGAAGAGTCACTCATCTTCCAAGGCTTCGGCTCCGTCCTCTCGTGAGTGCGTGCCAACCGAGCTCTCATGCGCCTTGCAGCCAAATGACTACACAATGAAAATCCAAGATAATCCTAACCAATTGATTTTGTTCTCAAATTAACCGGACAGTAGTGAACCAAGGTCTATAACAACGTCCTGAACCGTGACCCCGATGCAGGCGGCTATGCCTGGTGGACCGACCAGCTTGAAAATAACCCTGAAAAAACCTGGCAGAAAGTTCTTGCGGATTTTTCAGAGTCGCCCGAGAACCAGGGGAATGTGGCCGAACTCATTGCCAACGGCATTGTGTTCGATTCTTGGGTGGGATAGTGAGGGTCAGAAACCCTTTAAGTAACATCGGTTGTATCAAGGTGCGCTAGGTACGATCAAGCGCATTGGGGGGTCCCCCGCGGGCGGGGCCAGCTTAGCCGAAATTTCGATGGGTGGCCTAAACAAAAGATCCAACGTCAAAACTTACTGGCCCTTGAAACACCCAATTGTTTTTCTTAAGACATGCAAGATGGGATGTAAGTAAATGAGTTGCCTTGAGTGTGAACACGGGCTTAGCACTTGGCGGAACGGGTGTCTGTAACAGAAAATAACTTACCCCACCCACGTATCGAAATAAATTCCGTTTCCAATAAGCTCAGCTACGTTCGCCTGGTTCTCGGGCGACTCTGAAAAATCAGCAAGAACTTTCTGCCAGGTTTTCTCCGGATTATTTTCAAGCTGGTCGGTCCACCAGGCGTAGCCACCGGCATCGGGTGCGCGGTCGAGTACATTTCTGTAAAGGCCAATAAGGAAGTCACCGTCCGAGGCATTTTCTCCATAGAGCGTTCGAAACTCATTGGAGTCAATGAACCGGGCGGCAACTTCAACCATGTCCATGCCGTTATCAATTTGTGCAATCCAGTAGCCCAGGCCTAAGGTGTCGCCTTGCATTGGATCTCGATCAAAGGCGGCTTTATAGACCCGATAGGCCTGTCCTGCGCTACCCTCCAAGTCCAGACCGATCGTCTTATCGCTTAACAGAATTCGACTGTAGCCAACAAGCTTCGCAATCGAGTAGCCAGACGACTCAAAGACAGCCCAACTTCCGTCGCTCATGGGTTTGGCACTAATTTGATCGCTAGAGAACTCAAGCCGAGCTCCTGTAACACCGGCGGCTGCCCGGTACTCGGGAAGCTCTATAAATAAATCGGCCCCTTGGGAGAGTTCTGCATCATTGATGACGATTGCAGTCACTGGAACGTTCTCAAACCCATTGTTTGTTGCCACGGGTACTGAGGCAATACTGTCGACAATGTCGAGTCCCGAGGTTACACGACCGAAGACGGCATAGCCAGGCTCTTGCGCACTTCGATAGTCCAAGCCTGTATTGTCGATTAGGTTGATGTAGAACTCAGAGGTGGCGGAGTTTGGGTCACTGGTTCGGGCAAACCCAAGCGTGCCACGCAGGTTTGATAATTCGTTGTCGGATTCAAGCTCAATAGGACTGCGTTGCATAGCAACTTTAGAGGCGCCCGATGAATCGAATCGTCCGGCTTGGATTACAAAGTTAGCCACGACCCTGTGAAACAACACGCCGTCATAAAAGTCATCGAAGGCATAGAGCAAAAAGTTGCTCACCGAGACAGGGGCCTGGCTTGGGAAAAGCTCAAGGGAAATGGGGCCTCGATTGGTTTGAATGGTGACAGACGGATTCATTGCAATACATTCCTCGAAGGTTAAGTTTTCGCTGGCATGGGACTTGCATGTGAGTTCTGAGTCAAAACTAACTTTGCAAATCAACATGACCAGTCCGACACAAGCGTTGACTGCCTCAGATTCTAACGTCCTTGCTTCGCCTGTAAAGGCGAGGTCCAAGCAACAAGGCGAAGGATTTGCCCAGACTTTATCGGCAACGGTACGGGCGAGTCGGTCTGCCTATGTTCCAAGGGGTGAGTCCTACAGTCTTGCGAAACATGGCTCGCATCGGGTGGGCGATATTGAGCTCGTACCCGGCGCACCAGGCTACGATTTTCAAAAGGCCCTCCCTTACCTAAAGGAAATAGCTGGCCGCGACAAAGACCTTGCCAGCTATTTAAATCGGCAAGGTATTGCCGACCCTCTGGGTGAGCCCGTGAACCCCATTGTTATCGAGCTATCTGCCGAAGATCAGGCCTATCTCGATAGCCTTGAACAGGCTGAGTTCACAAATCAGACACTTGCAGAAACAAGTGACGATACGGGGCAAGAGACGGGCGAAACGGAGTCTGAGAACGTCGAGCCCATGGATGAGAACCCGGTCGAGGTTGCTCAGCAAGACCCTACTGAGCAGACTTCGCAAGACGTTTTAGCAGAGGTTCATCTTGGTGTTCTCGCAGAAATTTCTGGCGAATCGTCATCCGAATCGTCATCCCAGGAAGAGCTTTTCTCTTTAACTGAGCTTTTGGCGACACAAGATTATTTGAAACAACGCACTCAGCAGGAGGCCCAAGACCTACTGAGCGCCTTGATTACGACGCCCTCCTAGAACGACGAATAAGGAGTTGGGCGAGTGAATAGGTTCGAATAATGGGTTCGACTTAGCCCGCCCAGGGATCGAATGGAATCCCGTTAGCGATGAGTTCTGCAACGTTGTCTTGGTTCTCGGGCGACTCTGAGAAGTCAGCAAGAACTTTCTGCCAGGTTTTCTCGGGGTTGTTTTCAAGCTGTTCGATCCACCAGGCGTAGCCGCCGGCGTCGGGGTCTCGATCAAGGACATTGTTGTAGACCTTGGTTAGGAACTGGCCATTAGTGGGATTTGTTCCGTAGAGCGATCGGAACTCGTCGGAATCGATAAAGCGGGCAGCCACTTCAACCATGCCCATGCCGTTATCCATCTGGCCAATCCAGTAGCCAAGGCCACCTGAGTCGGGCTCCCGATCGAAGGCAGCTTTATAAACACGATAAGCCTTACCTCCAACGCCATCCAGATCCAGCGCAATAGTGACATCAGAAAATACAAGTCGTTCGATATTGACTAGGGTATCTTCGCCATCGCCCTGGTCTGCGCCAACTTGCTGAATGAACGCTCGCTGGTCACTTACTTGCCACCTCCCAGGGCTAAGCTCAGAGATTTCATAGTCAATGCTGCGTCCTCCGTAGAGGGCCTGGTCAATACCATCACCGCCATCAAGCCAGTCGTTACCGCCCCGACCCTCAATTCGATCGTTACCGCCAAGACCTTCAATACGATCTTCAAGGGCCGAACCAGGCAGGTATTCGTCTGTCTCCCTGCTGGGAAATGAGAGTTCTGCAAAGTAGACCGTACTTTTGAGCCCCTGCGTTGATGTCTCGAAGGTATTCGAAATAAAGTACAGCGATTGGTCTGGTCCCCAGGCAAGAGTTGCAACGCCACCGTCATTACTCACAGCACTTGAAAGCAGTTGGCTTTCAGTCGCTAAGAAGCGACCGTCAGGTTGCCCCAAGAACAAGGCAGTGGAGTCGTGGACACCTTCAAACGAGGCCGAACTTACGAAAATATCTAGCCATCCATCACGGTTGAAATCCATAATGCGGGGACTGTAGGAGGCGTTTGAGTTGAGGGTGTAACCCTCAAGTGTTGAACCCGTTACATCGGCAAATTCGCCGCCCCCTTCATTACGTAGAAATTGTATTTGTGAAACTTCTGGCCATCTACTTCCTGTCCAGCCTGCACGAGACCAGACAATAATGTCGTCCAGCCCATCACGATTGAAGTCCACGGTTCTAGCCCTAACATCGTGGCTCTTGTCGTAATTACTGGTTTGAAGGTTATATGAGGGATTCTCAAGCCGGGGGGCTGGAAGCGTACCAACGATTTCGAATTCTTCGACCCTTGTGTTTACCAACTTAGGCTTAAGCAGAAGAGTGTCAGCAGGTGCATCTCCTACAACGCCACTGTCAACTACGACGACGCTCGTGCTGCCGTTGTTAAGGAAGTCTCCTAAACTCACTCCAGAGCCAAAGGTGATATAGCTGTTTAAGGGATCGCTTGAGTCTTTAAGTGTGCGAACCAGCCCATTGGGCGAGCCTAAGTAGGTGACTAATGGGCTCGAATAACCCGCAACCAAGACATCCAAATAACCATCGTTGTTGATGTCACCGCTATTGGCCCCGTGTTCCCAGGCAGTTAGGCCAAGTGCAGTCCGTTCAAAAAAACTTCCCTTGTTGTAAAACGCATATGCCTTGACTTCATAGTCCATATCCGCATAACCAGAAAAGAAAACATCAACCAGGCTGTCGCCATTGAAGTCGCCGAAAACCACATCTCCCACTCCTTCAACATGGTTCTGTCCATTCGGTAGCCATTGACTCGTTACGTTATTGAGCTGACCAGCCGACCAACCAAAAATGGAAGTGCTGATATTCGAATACTCTGCCGGGGTATTGGGCTGCGTTTCAAATCCCGCAAAAAAAATCTCCTCTGTGCCGTCCCCGTCGATGTCTTGAACGTAAAGATCGTTGTGAGCAACGAAGCGGTTACTTTGGTCTTGGAACCAATAAAAGGAGCCTGCCACCTCTCGACTACCAAGACGAAGAAATTCTTCCATGTCTTTTATCCCGTTCATAAAATGGTTCTATGACCGTAACCTAATTGCAAACTTCCTCACGCATCCTTAACGAATGTCGTTGTTATTTGAAGTGGTCTGCTTTTTTTGCAGGCTTATCTCGCGTGAGTTTAGTTAAAAAAGGATGCCTTTTTATGTCAATTCAGCCTGTTCAGTCACGCCGTGAGTTTGTCATTCGCATAGGGTCTGTTGCAGCTGTGGCAGCGGCAGGGTCGGTTTTGTCAGGTTGTGGGGGTGGTAATGATGGGCCTAGCTTTAACTACGGTGTCGCCTCGGGCGACCCCTTGTCAGACCGTATTATTTTGTGGACCCATGCCAAGGTTCCCAACTCCAGTGCAACCGTCACTCTCACCTACGAGGTCGCAACCGACAGCGCATTCACAAACATCGTCTCAAGCGGGCCTGCGGTCGCGAGTGCTGCGACGGGTTTCACTGCCAAAGCCGATGCAACCGGCCTATCGCCTGGGCAGCAGTACTACTATCGCTTCCGCTCGGGGCTCGAAAATTCACCTGTTGGCCGCACCCGCACCTTGCCATCGGCAGGCGTGGAGTCGTTGAAGTTCGCTGTCATGTCCTGCTCAAACTACCCGTCCGGCTTTTTTAACGTCTATGCGGAGGTTGCGAAGTCGGACTGTGACTACGCACTGCATCTGGGTGACTATATTTATGAGTATGCAGCCGATGGCTACGCATCTTCTTTGGCCGCCTCTCTTGGGCGGGTATCGGTACCTGCCAACGAGATCACAACCCTCGATCATTATCGGATGCGGCACGCCCAGTACAAGTCCGATATAGACTCAAAAGTATTGCATGCGGCAATGCCCATGATCGCCATCTGGGATGACCACGAGGTTGCAAATGACGCCTATAAGGATGGGGCAGAGAACCATCAAGACAACGAGGGGGATTGGGAGGTGTGCAAGGCCACCGCCCTGTAGGCCCATCACGAATGGTTCCCCATGCAGCACGCGAAACGCTCCTAGGGACGGCGCTCTCGCTAGGTAAGCGTCTCGTAACCCTTGCA
>JAURFZ010000008.1 GCA_030834045.1 Burkholderiales bacterium | reverse complement strand
CCCTGTCTTGCTTGGCCTATCGACCTTGAAAGACAGCCTGATTCAAAGCCCCGCCGGGTACGACCTCTTACCTTCTAATCGGGAGCTTGCAGGGGCAGAGGTTGAACTCGTCTCCATCGACCGGCGTGAGCATCGACTTCGGGACGCGCTTCGAGGCGCATCGGCGGACTACGATGTTGTGCTTATTGACTGCCCACCCTCGCTCTCTTTGCTCACCTTAAATGGTCTGTGTGCGGCGCATGGCGTTGTTATTCCTATGCAGTGCGAGTATTTCGCCCTCGAGGGCTTGTCCGATTTGGTGAATTCCATTAAGCGGGTGCATGGGGGCCTGAATAAAGATCTAAAGATCATTGGTCTTCTGCGAGTCATGTTTGATCCTCGCATGACACTGTCTCAACAAGTAAGTGACCAATTACTTAAGCACTTCGGAGACCGTGTTTTTAATACGGTCATTCCTCGTAATGTTCGGTTGGCCGAGGCCCCAAGCCATGGTCAGTCAGTGCTAGCTTATGATCCAGCCTCCCGAGGCGCGGTGGCTTACCTTGCCTTTGCCCAAGAGCTTATGGATCGGCTCAAGCTCATTCCCGGACAGGCAATCCAGGCTTAAACCATTCTTGTACAGGGACTTCCTCATGGTGACATCCAAATCAGTTAAAAAACGCGGCCTTGGTCGTGGACTTGAGGCCTTGCTTGGCGGCTCAAACCCCATGGACGAGAACAGTGCCAACAGCCAGACCCTGTTGCTTGAGCAGCTGCAACCTGGACGCTACCAGCCTCGCCAGGTGTTTGCTGAGAGCGCAATTGCTGAACTGGCCGAGTCCATCAAGGCGCAAGGGCTCATTCAGCCCATTGCAGTTAGGCCTGTTAAGGGCACCGATATGTACGAGATCATCGCTGGCGAGCGACGGTTCCGTGCCTCGAAGTTGGCGGGCTTAAAGGAAATACCCGTCTATGTGCATGATGTGGACGACAAGGCAGCGCTTGCTATGGCACTTGTTGAGAACCTGCAGCGAGAGGACCTTAACGCGCTTGAGGAGGCCCGAGGCATCGAGCGGCTGATCGAGGAGTTTAAGCTCACCCATGAACAGGCCTCTGACGTTCTGGGTCGTTCGCGATCCGCCATCACCAACCTTTTGCGCTTGTTGCAGTGCAGCCCATTGGTGCAGAAAGCCCTTGCCCACGGCGTTATCGAGGCAGGCCACGCCAGGGCCATGCTCAGCCTTCCCGAATCCGCCCAGCGCGCGCTTTTAAAGACCATTGAGCTTGACGCCTTGTCGGTGAGGGAGGTGGAGCAGCGAGTAAGACTGCTGGGGTTTCAGACCGTCGAAGGCGTTTCTTCAGAAGGCAGCCCCAGACCCCGGGGCAAGTCGTTAACGCGGCCCTCCTCAGACTGGTTAAGCATGCAGAATCGGGTGGCCGAGTCGTTGGGCCTGCCCGTGGTTCTTTTATCGAAGAAAAAAGGCGCCGAGATGCGTCTTAGTTTCGCGTCCATTGAAGAACTCAACGGCTTCCTGGACCGGCTTCAGATCGTCACCGAGAAGGATCATTTTGAATAAGGCCCAATCCCTTGCAAGCGCTTTGACAGGTTCGGCCGATCGACTTAAACTCGCAGGCTAGGTTTTCCCTAATACCTTGGTCGTTGGGTTGGCACGGGACCCCCGGAACAAATAAGGACGAGTCATTGATTTTGGAGCTATTTATTGCAGCTCAGGGCATTGTTGTGATCGGCGTATCGCTAGCAATGCTTCTATGGGATGGTTCGGGTGAAGCCAGTCTCGCGGCTTTGGCGGGAGGGGGTTCCGTTTGGCTTGCGAACCTGGCCATGGTGGCCTGGATGCACCTTCGTCGCACTGTCCACCTGAAGCAGCCCAACACTGTGGCCTCCTCGTTGTCGGTTCTTATTGCTTACTTTTTTAAGTTACTTCTAAGCTGCACACTTCTCTGGATGTCGGTGGTTTGGTTATCACCTTTTAATTGGTTAGGGTTTTTCTCAGGGCTTTGTTTTGCGCTGACTGCCATTTATCTGGTCCCCTGGGTGTCCAGCTTGTCGGTCTTTCGTTCGTTAAGTCAACGTGACTTTAACCAACGCGTTAAAGTCATTACGTCTCAGTCGGCCTGTCCGACCTCGAGGTAAGAAAGGTTCTCGTTTTTATGGCATCAGGCAGCGCTCCTACCTCCTCCGAATACGTTGTTCACCACCTCACCAATTTAAACCAGACCGGTGAGGCTCAGGCCGACATTATCGATTTCAGCTTAATTAACCTAGACACCGTTTTCTGGTCGTTTGGTCTGGGCATGCTTGCGGTCTTTGTTCTCTACAGGGCGGCACGCAACGCGAGTGCGGGAGTGCCTGGCCGCTTCCAGGCCATGGTGGAAATTTTGGTGGAGCTCGTTGATAACCAGGCCAAAGGCGTTATTCATAGTGAGACCTCCCGTAAGTTCGTGGCCCCTCTGGCGCTTACCGTTTTCCTTTGGGTTTTCTTGCTCAACCTCATGGACCTTCTTCCCGTTGACCTCTTGCCGTCTCTCTGGGCCTTCGGCCTGTCCTCCATTGGGGTGGACCCCGGTCATGCCTATATGCGCGTGGTTCCGACAGCCGATGTCAACGTCCCTTTGGGCATGTCGCTTGCCGTCCTTCTCATGTGCCTTTATTACAATATAAAAATCAAGGGCCTGGGTGGCTGGTTGCACGAACTCTTCACGGCGCCATTTGGAAACCACTTTATTCTGTGGCCCATCAACCTGCTGATGCAGCTTATTGAATTCCTGGCGAAAACCGTGTCCCACGGTCTGCGACTGTTTGGCAACATGTTTGCAGGCGAGCTGCTCTTTGTGCTTATTGCACTTCTGGGGGGCACTGCCACTGCCCTAGGGTTTCTTGGCCATGTGCTTGCTGGCACAGCCTGGGCGCTCTTTCACATTCTTATCATCACCTTGCAGGCCTTTATTTTCATGATGCTGACCCTCGTCTATGTTGGGCAGGCTCACGATCACCATTAGCAGAGTTGTTTTCTCTTTTTACTACGGTTGTTTTTAATTTTTAAGGAGTGGTTATGACGAACGTCGCATTTGTTGCCCTTGCTTGTGGACTCATCATTGGCCTGGGAGCCATTGGTGCCTGTATTGGAATTGGTCTCATGGGGGGAAAGTTTATCGAAGCGTCAGCCCGTCAGCCCGAGCTTATGAATGAACTGCAGACCAAGATGTTTCTTCTGGCTGGACTCATCGACGCGGCCTTTCTGATTGGTGTTGGTATTGCAATGATGTTTGCTTTTGCAAACCCGTTTGCAGGCTAAGCCTTGAAAATTCGATGGGGCTCACAAGCCGCCTGAAGAAGTTCAGGCGAAACACCGAGCAATTTTTGGGATGGCTCTAGGCCTGACCAATCTTATTTTTTAGGGAATTGCTGTGAACATTAACGCGACATTGTTTGCACAGCTGGTAGTGTTTTTTATACTTGGCTGGTTCACCATGAAATTTGTCTGGCCTCCCATTGTGCGGGCCCTGGATGAGCGCGCAAAAAAGATCTCCGATGGCTTAGCGGCGGCTGACAAGGCTCAGGTCGATCTACGGGTGGCCGAACGACGCGCCGCCGAGGAGATGACCAAGGCCAGGGATACGGTTTCGGAGCTTCGCGCTGCCGCCGAGCGACAGGCGACATCCATTATTGAGCAGGCTCGAGCAGAAGCTGCTGCCATCGTTACCCAGGCGCGTCAACAGGCTGAGGCCGAAGCAGAGACAGCTTCGCAGTCAGCCAAACTGGCCCTTCGTGCAGAGGTGGCTACGCTTGCCGTTGCAGGGGCCTCGCAGATTCTGCGCCGCGAGATTGACGCCAAGGCCCATGCCGACCTGCTCTCCCAGCTGCAGTCTGAGTTGAAATAGCCATGGCCGAGCGCGCAACACTGGCAAGACCCTATGCCGAGGCAGCCTTTGAGGTGGCCTCGGAGTCAGGGGCCCTTGCCGAAAACCTTGGCCTATGGACAGGCTACCTTGAGCGCTGCGCCTCCGTTGCGCAGAACACCGAGGCTCAAGAGGCGTTTAAGTTACCCAGCATGTCGCCCGAGCAATCGGTTGAGCTCATTGTCTCTGTGGCGGGTCTGCCCACCTCAGAGCAACGCGCTTTTTTACTACTGCTTGCCCAAAACAAACGCTTAACGTTACTGCCCGAGGTTTACAGTCATTTAAGTGAGCTAGCCAGCCAGGCAGCCCATGTTTTGAATGCCGAGGTCGCCTCGGCTTTTCCTCTTACAGAGGATCAGATCGCGTCCATCTCGAAGCTTCTTCAAACGAAGTATGGGTCCCAGGTAAAGCTTTCCGTTTCGGTCGACCCCGAGCTTATTGGGGGTGTTCGCATTTCAGTGGGCGATGAGGTGATGGATGCCTCCGTTCGTGAAAAGCTTTCGAAAATGACCGTCGCCCTTTTGAACTAGGAGTTCTCATGCAATTAAATCCGTCGGAAATCAGCGAGTTACTGAAATCCAAAATCAAAGGCCTTGACCTGTCGGCCAATACTCGTAACCAAGGAACGGTTGTCAGCGTGACAGACGGTATCTGCCGAGTCCATGGCCTATCCGATGTCATGCAGGGCGAGATGCTCGAGTTTCCGAACCAGACCCTGGGCCTTGCGCTTAACCTTGAACGCGATTCCGTGGGCGCCGTCATTTTAGGCGAATACACCGCAATCTCTGAAGGCGATGTTGTGAAGGCCACCGGCCGCATCCTGGATGTTCCCGTTGGCCCTGAACTTATTGGCCGGGTTGTCAACGCGCTTGGTCAGCCCATTGACGGCAAGGGCGCAGTCAATGCCAAACAGACCGATGTTATTGAAAAAGTGGCGCCGGGCGTCATTTACCGAAAGTCCGTCTCGCAGCCCGTGCAAACGGGGCTTAAGGCCATCGACTCCATGGTCCCGATCGGCCGTGGCCAGCGTGAATTAATTATTGGCGACCGTCAGACCGGAAAAACAGCCGTGGCGGTGGACACCATCATTAACCAAAAAGGCAAGGACATGACCTGCGTCTACGTGGCGATTGGTCAGAAGGCCTCGACGATCTCCAACGTGGTGCGAAAGCTTGAAGAGACAGGCGCCATGGCCTACACCATTGTTGTGGCGGCATCGGCCTCGGAGTCGGCGGCCATGCAGTACCTCTCTGCATACTCGGGCTGCACCATGGGTGAGTATTTCCGCGACCGCGGACAGGATGCCTTGATTGTTTATGACGATCTCTCCAAACAGGCTGTCGCCTACCGACAGGTCTCCCTTCTCTTACGTCGCCCCCCCGGTCGTGAGGCCTTTCCTGGCGACGTCTTCTATTTACACTCGCGCCTTCTTGAGCGTGCGGCACGCGTGAACGAGGAGTATGTTGAAAAGTTCACCCATGGTGAGGTGAAGGGAAAGACCGGTTCACTCACCGCGCTTCCCATTATTGAAACCCAGGCCGGTGACGTGTCTGCCTTCGTCCCCACCAACGTTATTTCCATTACAGACGGCCAGATCTTCCTTGAAACGGACCTCTTCAATTCAGGTATTCGTCCGGCGGTGAATGCGGGTGTTTCAGTCTCAAGAGTGGGTGGTGCTGCCCAGACCAAGCTCATGAAGCGTAAAGACACCGGTGCGGGTGTTCGACTGGCCCTTGCCCAATACCGGGAGCTTGCGGCCTTTGCCCAGTTCGCATCAGACCTCGATGAGACCACCCGCAAGCAGCTCGAGCGCGGTCGGCTTGTGACGGAACTTATGAAGCAGGTGCAGTACCACCCGCTTCAGGTCTGGGAGATGGGGCTGACGCTTTTCGCAGTCAACAACAACTACATGGATGATGTGGAGGTTGCCAAAGCCAACAGCTTTGAGAAGGCACTTCGTGATTACCTGGCCAGCTCGCATGCCGATCTCGTCAATTCTATTGAGTCTGCGAAAGACCTGTCGTCTGACAACGAAGCCGCTTTGCGGGCGGCCATTGAGGCCTTTAAGAAAACGGGTGCTTATTAAAGAGCGAAGGGCAGCCCTGTTCGACGCGTCTTTAACCTAAAGCCACAGGAAGCTTATGCCAGGATCGAAAGAAATACGAGGCAAGATCAAGAGCGTGCAAAACACGCGCAAGATCACAAAGGCCATGGAGATGGTGGCCGCCTCGAAAATGCGGCGTGCGCAAGAACGTATGCGGGCGGGCCGCCCCTATGTTCGCAAGGTGCTTGCCATTTGTTCGCACCTTAGCCACGCGAGCCCCGAGTACGTCCATCCGTTTATGGTTAAGCGCGAGGTTAAGCGAGTGGGCCTTATTGCTGTAACAACCGACAAGGGCCTCTGCGGTGGACTTAACACCAACATCCTTCGTTATGTTGTTCAGTCAATGAAGGCGTGGACGGCATCGGGAATTGAAATTGACATCTCGGCGTTTGGAAACAAGGGCATAAGCTTCTTTAACCGCAACGGCGGCCGGCTCATTTCGTCGCTTGCCCAGTTCGGTGACAGCCCCTCGCTTGAGGTGATCATCGACAACGTTCGCCTTCAGCTTGACAACTATGTAACAGGCAAGATTGACGTGCTCTACCTTGCAAGCAACGAGTTCGTTAACACCATGAAGCAAGAGCCTGTTCTGCGCCAGCTTTTGCCTCTGCCCGACGACCAGTTCGACGACCTCGACCCCAACCACGACTGGGATTATTTGTATGAGCCCGATGCCGAGCAGGTGCTCTCCGATCTTATTACCCGCTACGTGGAGTCTCTGGTCTACCAGGCGGTCTCCGAGAACATGGCCTGTGAGCAGAGTGCTCGAATGGTGGCAATGAAGGCTGCCTCTGACAATGCGAAGCAGCTTATTGATGAACTTCAACTTTCGTATAACAAAGCGCGACAGGCAGCCATTACCAAAGAGCTCTCAGAGATCGTTGGTGGCGCGGCAGCCGTTTAATTTAGAAGGTATTTTGGAAGGATAGGGACCTTATTATGGAATTAGCACAGGGCAAGATCGTTCAGTGTATTGGCGCGGTGGTAGACATTCAGTTCTCTGTAGAGACCTTGCCAAAGGTTTATGACGCTCTAAGGCTTGATGCCTCTGCGCAGCATGACCTGGTTGAGGCGGAATTAACCTTTGAGGTGCAGCAGCAGCTTGGTGACGGGGTTGTTCGTACCATTGCCATGGGCTCTTCCGATGGCCTTCGTCGCGGCATGTTGGTGAACAACACTGCAGCACCCATCAGTGTGCCCGTGGGCCACGAGACTCTGGGCCGCATTATGGATGTTCTTGGTCGCCCCATTGACGAGGCGGGCCCGATTCCAACCGACGAGCGTCGCGCCATTCACCAGCCCGCTCCCAAATTCGCAGAGCTCTCCCCGTCGGTCGACCTCTTGGAGACAGGAATCAAAGTGATTGACCTGGTCTGTCCGTTTGCAAAGGGCGGCAAGGTGGGCCTTTTTGGTGGCGCCGGTGTGGGCAAAACCGTCAACATGATGGAGCTTATTAATAACATTGCCAAACAGCACTCGGGCCTTTCAGTCTTTGCAGGCGTGGGTGAACGTACCCGTGAAGGCAACGACTTTTACCATGAGATGAAGGACTCCAATGTCCTTGACAAGGTTGCCATGGTCTTTGGTCAGATGAACGAGCCCCCAGGCAACCGACTGCGTGTTGCCCTAACCGGCCTCACCATGGCCGAGCGTTTCCGTGATGAGGGCCGTGACATTCTCTTCTTTGTCGATAACATTTATCGCTATACATTGGCGGGTACCGAGGTATCGGCACTTCTTGGTCGAATGCCCTCGGCTGTAGGCTATCAGCCAACACTTGCTGAGGAAATGGGCCGGCTGCAGGAGCGCATTGTCTCCACCAAGGTGGGCTCCATTACGTCCATTCAGGCTGTCTACGTTCCCGCAGACGACCTTACCGACCCATCGCCTGCAACAACCTTTGCGCACCTCGATGCCACCGTGGTCTTGTCACGCGACATCGCCTCCTTGGGCATCTACCCTGCGGTTGACCCCCTTGACTCCACCTCGCGGCAGGTGGATCCCAATGTGATTGGCGAGGAGCACTACACGGTTACGCGTCGTGTCCAGTCAACCCTTCAGCGTTACAAGGAACTGCGCGACATTATTGCTATTCTCGGCATGGATGAACTCTCGCCCGATGACAAGCTTTTGGTTGCTCGCGCTCGAAAGATTCAGCGTTTTCTCTCTCAGCCTTTTCATGTGGCCGAGGTGTTTACCGGCTCTCCAGGAAAATACGTCAGCCTTGCCGACACCATCCGTGGGTTCAAAATGATTGTCGACGGGGAATGCGACGCGCTGCCCGAGCAGGCGTTCTACATGGTGGGCCCGATTGAGGAGGCCTTTGAAAAGGCCAAGACCCTTCAGTAGCGTGCCCATTAAAGCCCTAAGCGTGACCCGACAGCCCAAGAAGCGAGGACAGTATGAAGACCCTGCAGGTTGATGTTGTAAGTGCCGAAAAAGAGGTCTTCTCGGGAAAGGCGCAGTTCGTGGCCCTTCCGGGAGAGCAGGGGGAGCTTGGCATTCTTCCTGGGCATACCCCGCTTATTACGCGCATTCGTCCCGGCACGGTTCGTATAAAGATGGAAGATGGCGATGAAGAGCTCTTGTTTGTCGCCGGGGGTATTCTTGAGGTTCAGCCCGGTGGGGTCTCTGTTCTGGCCGACACCGCGATTCGCGGCAAAGACCTCGATGAGGCAAAAGTCAACGAGGCCAAACGTTTGGCCGAGCAGGCCCTTGAGTCGAAATCGTCCGACATGAATTACGCCTCGGCGCAGGCCGAGCTGGCCATTTCGTTTGCCCAGCTCTCGGCCATTCGTCGGCTTAAAGGCAAAACACGAGCCTAACGCGGCCGGAGCTCTCAAGCCGCGACGGCTTGGTGCTCTTTGGGCGGAAAGAACCGATTCACGTGACCAACCTGACCAATGACCTTTTCCTTCGTGCCCTTCGGCGCGAGGCGGTGGACCGAACGCCCGTCTGGCTCATGCGTCAGGCCGGTCGTTACCTGCCGGAATACAATGCCACGCGTAAAAAAGCTGGCAACTTCATGGCCCTGTGTAAGTCGCCCGACCTTGCCTGCGAGGTCACTCTGCAACCCATCGACCGTTATGGGTTCGACGCAGCCATTCTGTTTTCAGACATTCTTACGGTACCGGATGCGCTTGGGCTTGGGCTGCATTTCGTTGAAGGCGAGGGCCCTCGATTTAAAAAAGCCATTGGGTCGGAGGCTGATATTCGTGGGCTTCCCGCCATCGATATCGAGCACGAGCTTGGCTACGTAGGCGAGGCGGTTCAGACCATCCGCAGGGCCCTCAACGATCGCGTACCGCTTATTGGTTTTTCGGGCAGCCCATGGACACTGGTTTGCTACATGGTGGCCGGCGGAAGTAGCAGTGACGATTTTTTAAAGGTGCGTCAATGGCTCTACAGCCGGCACGACCTGGTGCTTCTTCTGCTTGAAAAAGTGACCGATCTGGTGATTCAGTACTGCGCTATGCAGATACGTAAAGGCGCCCAAGCCATTATGCTTTTTGACAGCTGGGGAGGTCTTTTGGCCGATGCCCAGTTTGGTCGGTTCTCTCAGGCCTTTTTGTCCAAGGTGGTGGCCGCCCTTACTCAGCAATTTCCCGACACCCCAAGCATTGTTTTTGTTAAAGGCGGGGGCTTGTGGCTTGAGCGAATCGCTGCAACGGGATGCACGGCACTTGGGGTCGACTGGACGGTCAATCTTGGCCAAGCCCGTGTGCGCGTCGGTTCCCAGTGCGCCATTCAAGGCAACCTCGATCCCGCGGTCTTGCTTGGTCATCCAGACCATATTCGAGCCGAGGTGGCCCGAACCATTCAGAGCTTTGGACTGCTTGAGCCCGGCGTTGGGCACATTTTTAACCTGGGTCATGGCATTTCGCAGTTCACACCGCCCGAGAATGTTCAATGCCTGGTTCAGGCCGTTCGGGAGTTCAGCTCCAGGAGCAACTAACCCCTCAGGGGGTGGCATGCATGTCCCAGTCGTCAACTCGGTCTGAGCCCAAGGTCGTTTCGGTGGCCGTCGTTGCCCCCGGGCTTGGTGAGTTTGATTACGACGGACCCCTTGAGACTCCAAGCGGCAAGAGCCCTGAGCTGCAACGTGGTGATTGGCTCGTGGTGCCCTTTGCCAGCCGGGTTTTGTTGGCTGTGGTTACCAACCCAGATAAACAGCCGGATGGCTCCGATCGTTTTAAGCGCCGTCAGGCCTTAGGGCGGTTTCTTGTTATCCCCGCATTGACTCCAGCGCAACTGGACTTCTATGCCTTCATTGCTAGCTACTACCGCTCGAGTCTGGGCTCCGTTCTTAGCATGGCGATTCCAGCCTGGATCCGAAGCGTCAAAAACCTTCAGGCAGTATGCGGGCCGGACGCATCCAAGGCCGCGGCCGCGTCTAAGGGAAAGGCGCCGCTGCAAAAGCTAATAGAAAAGCTTGGCTCTGCCTCAATCGGGCCGCCCGAGAGCATGCCTTCGGACGACAGCACGCCCGGTTCAACAAGCGCCCTTTTCCCAACCACTGAGCAGGCTCAGGCCATTGAGCAGGCTGCCCACTCACTCGGTCTTGCCCAGGCTCGCCTTGAACGGCCTACCCCTGTCTACCTGCAGGGTGTCACCGGGTCTGGCAAAACCCTGGTCTATGTGGAGCTGATCAAGCGACTCTGGCAAATAGCCCCCAAGGCTCAGGTGCTCTACCTGGTGCCGGAGATTGCCCTTACCCCGGTTTTAAAGTCCCGCCTGCTCGATGCCCTTGGCCTTGGGCCGGATGCCTTAAGCATCTTGCACAGCGGCATGACTGATCGTCAACGCGCCGTTGCATGGATGCAGGCCGTTCATGGTGTTACCAAACTGATCTTAGGTACCCGGCTCAGCCTTATGACGCCGTTGCCGCGATTAGCCATGATTGTCGTGGATGAAGAGCATGACAGCTCCTATAAAAGCCAAGAATCGGTGCGTTATTCCGCCCGCGACCTGGCCGCCTACTGTGCCTCCCAGCAGAGCGTTCGCCTGGTCCTGGGCTCGGCAACACCCTCCTTAGAGTCCTTAGCCCAGGTTGAGAAGGGGCGCTACAGCCTGGTTCGACTTTTGAAACAGGCCACCGGTGCGCCCAAGGCCGACCTAACCATGGTGGACCTTAACAAGGAGCGCGTTGCATGCGCAGGGGTTCTTACCGACTCGGTGCGCCAGGCGGTGGAACAGACGCTTGGCCGTGGGCGTCAGGTGCTCTTCTTTTTAAATCGCCGTGGCTACGCCCCCCTGTTAGGCTGCCCCTCCTGCGGATGGACGCAAGGCTGCGAGCACTGTTCGGTCTCCATGGTCCTGCACAAAAAAGCTGGCCAATGGCAGATGGTCTGCCATCATTGCGGCCTTTCAAAAAGGCCACAGCCACGCTGCCCATCCTGTGGGGCGGCCGAGCTGACTGGGCAGGGCCTGGGTATTCAATGGCTTGAGGATCGTCTCCGAGAGGCCTTTCCAGGCGTTGCACTCACCCGTGTTGACAGCGACAGTGCGGGCAGTGCAGAGAAGATGACGCAGATGCTCAAACACCTGCAGCAGCCCAAGCCGGAGATGATCCTCGCGACTCAGATTCTGGCCAAGGGCCATGATCTACCCGGCCTCTCCACCGTGGTGGTGCTAGATGTCGATTCGCAATTGCTTAGCCCCGAATTTCGGGCCCCCGAATGGCTCTTCTCAACACTTCTTCAGGTCAGTGGCCGGGCAGGCCGGCATGAAGACCAGGCCCGTGTCTTTTTGCAGACACGCTACCCAACCCACCCCTTGTTTCAAGGCCTGCAAGGCGATGACCCCGCCGCCTACCTCGGCACGCTGCTCGAGGAGCGTCGACAGGCCTCGCTACCCCCTTATGGGCACATTGCAGTCCTACGGATGACCGCGCGCAGTGAGGCGATCGTGCAGGGCCATCTCAACACGCTGTGGGCGGAGATCCTGAAAGGCAAGCCCGCCGATTGCCAGGTGCACCGGCCGAGCCCAAGCTATCCCGAAAAACGCGCGAACCAATACCGATGGCATATGGTCCTGGAGTCGCCTCGCCGAAGTCCACTGAACGCAGTCTTGGCGCTTGCCCTTGCCATTGCCCAGGCGCAAGGCATGCGCGACCTGATTGTTGACGTTGACCCCTTGGGCCTGTCCTAAGACCTTTTAAATGTAATAGGCTGTTGTTGTAAGCAGACGACCTGAGGACTGCATGGCACCGCGAACAAGGGCGGGCAGCTCTTGACCACCATGGCGGCGGGCATTAAGCCCATGCTCCGACTCATCGGCAATCATCTGTTGAAGCACTCGACGCGAGGCGGCATCGCCTTCAGGAAGCTTTTTGAGGTGAGACGCAAGATGGGCCTCGACTTGTCGCTCGGTCTCGGATAAAAAGCCCAAGGAAACAGGCCCACCCATACGACCCGCAACATAGCCAAGAAGAAAGGCGCCACTGAACCAGACAGGGTTGAGCAGGCTTGGCCGTCCACCAAGCGCGTGAATACGCTCCTCGGTCCATCGCAGATGATCGGCCTCTTCGCGCGCGGCCGACTGAAGCAGGTTGTAGAGCTCGGCGTTCTCAGCAGCGGCTGCCTGCCCCTGATAAAGCGCCTGTGCAGAGACTTCGCCGGCATGGTTAACGCGCATAAGCGCAGCCGCCTGCCTGGCGTCCTCGGGACTAAGGCCTGGTGAATCGCTTGTGCTGATACCTCCGGCGTCCGCCGGAGAAGGCCGTCCTGAGCCGTAGGGACGGGACCCAGCCAGTGTTCGTAAGGCCGTGTCGAGCCCTACAAAGGCACGATCGAGCGTTGAAAGAACCCGAAACACAGCTTAGAACGATCCGCCGCTGCCGTTGGCGAGGTGAACAACTGCCCTTTTTATCTCTTCATCCGAATAGGCCCCACCGCCTTGGGCAGGCATGGCGCCCTTACCTTTAATGGAGGAGGTAACTAATGCATCAAGCCCCGCGGTGAGCCGTGGCTTCCAGCTGCCGGCATCGCCCATCTTTGGCGCCCCGAGCACACCGGCTGCATGGCAGGCCGCGCAGGCTGCGCCATAGACTTCGGAGCCTGAGCGCAGAGCCGCCTTCACAACAGTGGCTGCAGCAACCACGACCCCTGCCTCCGGTTCGGTTGCAACCCGACCAATGGGGGCAATACGCTCGGCAATGGCCTCGGGGGTTAAGGCATCACTTCCTGCCCCCACCTTGACCGAAGCGCCCACGTATTTGGTAAGCAGAACAATCACGATGATGGGAATAATAAAGGCAAGCACTACAACCACAATAAGCTGTTGTGGCGTGCGAATGGGGCTTTCATGCACCTCCTGATTCTCAGAGGAGGCGTGCGAGGAGCTGTTTGCATTGGACATAAGACGATCCTAAAAAGAAGAGTGCAGACCCGGAACCACAGAACTTACCGCGTATTATACGAAGGCATGACGAGCGTCTGTAGCTCAGTGGATAGAGTATTGGCCTCCGAAGCCAAGGGTCGCAGGTTCGATTCCTGCCAGACGCGCCAATCGCAGTTGAGATCACCTACGCCGCGCATGCCGCAGCCCGTTTTTTCCAGACATCAAAGTAAAGCCTGTGACACCGATTTTTAGACAGAGATTCCTCAACGACTTTCGCCATGAACTGGTAAAAGTTCTGCACGAGCTGGCACCCGAACAATCTTCAGCCCTTGAGCCCACCACCCTTGAACAGCTCGATGAAAGCTTACAGAGCCCCAAGCAAACGTCTCACGGTGACCTGGCCTGCAACATTGCAATGCGACTGGCCAAACCTTATGGCCAAACCCCCATGGTTCTTGCAACCGCCTTGGCAGGGGCTTTAAGCCAAAGCCCTGTCCTTGCCTCGACCATTGAAAAGGCCAGTGCCGCCGCCCCTGGCTTTGTAAACCTTCGCTTCAAAGACGCGGTTTACGCACAGCTTATTTTCAGCTGCCTTGCCGAGCCCGACTTCGGATGCCTGGTTCAAAAGCATCCGCCTGAGGTCATTCTTGAGTTTGTCTCGGCCAACCCCACCGGGCCTTTGCATGTTGGCCATGGCCGGCAGGCCGCCCTCGGCGACTGCCTTGCAGCCGTTCTGCAGACTCAGGGTTATCGCGTTACCCGCGAATTTTATTACAACGATGCAGGCGCCCAAATTAACAATCTGGCCATCTCGGTGCAGGCCCGGGCCAAGGGCCTAGCTCCCCACGACCCCGCCTTCCCGCAGGACGGCTACCGGGGAGACTACATTCTGGATATTGCAAAGGCCTACCAAGAGGGCGAGACCATTCATACAGCCGACGGTCTTCAGATCACGGGTGCGGGCAGCCTGGAGGACCTCGATGCCATTCGCCAGTTTGCTGTCGCCTATCTGCGTCGGGAGCAAGACCTCGACCTAAAAACCTTTGGCGTGCGCTTTGACCGTTTTAGCCTCGAATCGTCCCTGTATGCCGATGGGCATGTTGGCGCGGTGATTGATCGGCTCGTTGCATCGGGCGATGCCTACGAGAACGAGGGAGCGCTCTGGCTTGCCACCACGCGCTATGGCGATGATAAAGATCGGGTCATGCGCAAGTCCGACGGTGGCATCACCTATTTTGTTCCCGATGTGGCCTACCACGAACAAAAATTCAAACGCGGTTGCAGTCGCGCCATTAACATTCAGGGCTCCGACCACCATGGCACCGTGGCAAGGGTTCGGGCGGGCCTTCAGGCACTCAACATCGGCGTCCCTAAAACCTTTCCCGAATACCTGCTTCACAAAATGGTGACCGTCATGCGCCAGGGTCACGAGGTGAAGATCTCAAAGCGTGCGGGACAGTATGTCACCCTGCGTGACCTCATTGTCTGGTCTTCAGGCCTGGGCGAAACGGATGTCACGCAACCGACTCCGGAGCAGCTTCAAAAGGGAAGGGACACCGTCCGGTTTTTTCTGGTCTCACGAAAACCCGATACCGAGTTTGTCTTTGATGTCGACCTGGCGGTCTCGCAGACCGATGAGAACCCTGTCTATTACGTTCAGTACGCCCATGCCCGCTGTTGCAGCGTGCTTGCCCAGGCCCAGACGTCGGTTGAGTTAGTGGTCGACCAGGCCCACGAGATCGACCGCCTGTTTCAGGCCCAGGGCGCTCTGCTGCAGGACAAAGAGCGGTGTCTTTGTCTGCGTATGGCCGAGTTCCCCCGTCTTCTTGGCCAGGCGGCGCACGACTGCGCGCCCCATTTATTGGCCTTTTATCTAAGAGACCTGGCCGCGGATTTTCATGGGTTTTACAACGCCCATCGTGTTCTGGTCGACGACGCGTCGACGCGTCAACTTCGGCTTTTTCTCGTTGCGGCGACTGCCGTCATGCTGCGGCGGGGGCTCGGTATTCTTGGGGTCTCATCCCCCGATAGAATGTAGGCATGACGACGTCACCAAGGTCCGCCTCCGAACCCCAGGGCAGTGCCCTGCTGCCTTTTGTTCTTGGCCTGACGTTTGGCCTTGTAATTGCGGCAGCCATTGCCATGTTTGTCACCGGCGCCCCGGTGCCCTTTGTTGATCGGGGCATCCTTTCTAATCAAAACTCCGAACGCTTGCCTGCGACGGCGCCCATGCCGCGCGCCCAACCCCCGCAGCCCGAGCCTTTGGTGGAGCCCGCTCCAATGGCCAAGCCCTCGGCTTCGGCCCAAGGCAGCAAGCAGGAGAAGCCGGCGGCTGCACCCGTGGCGGGTCAGCCCGAAGCCTCCAGCCAAGCAGCCCAAGAACCCAAGCCTGCGACCGCGCCTGAATCGTCTGCCGCCAGCCAGTTCTTTTTGCAGGTTGCAGCCTTTAAGTCTGCTGATGAAGCCGAGCAGATGCGGGTTCGGCTTGCCTTCATGGGCTTTGAGGCCCACATCCTTGAGACCAAAAAGGATGAGACCGTTTTCTTTCGAGTGCGGCTTGGGCCGTATCGAAATTTCGAGGAACTGAATCGCGCCAAATCCAGTCTGTCCCAGAACGGACTTGAGGCCACGGTGGTTCGTCTTAATCCCTAGAGTGATCTGGTGGGGCTTGCCCGCCTTTTTAAAAAAGTCGTCGCCCGATTTGTAAATGAGGAGAGTTGTTATGCGAGAAGCGAAGTTAAACCTAAAGCGTCGTCAGCTGGGCGTGGGCCTGCTTGGTCTATCTGCGCTGGGTGCCTGCCCGGCCGCATGGGCGCAGGGCTTTGACGAGGGCATTGATTACCGCGTTCTTCGTCAGGCGGTTGCCACGGCCAGCGCTGACAAAATCGAGGTGCTTGAGTTCTTCTGGTACGGCTGCCCGCACTGCAAAAGCTTTGAAGGCCCTCTGGCCTCTTGGAAGGCAAGCCTTGCCAAAGATGTCGTCTTCCGTAAGGTCCATGTGCCCTTTCGGGAAGAGACCCACCAGCGCCTTTTCTACAGCCTTGAGTCCATGGGCATTGCCGAGAAGCTTGCCTTGAAAATCTTTGAGGCCATCCATGTTGAACGTAAACCTCTTCTTAGCATCGAAGATCAGAAAGGTTTTGCCAAGGCCAATGGAATTGATCCGGCTCGTTATGAAAAAGCCTGGATGTCTTTTTCGGTGCAGTCGCAGATGAAGCGCGCGAATGCCTTAATGCAGGCCTACCGAATTGATGGTGTCCCCCAACTTGGGGTTAATGGCAGGTACGTTACGTCGCCCTCCATGGTGGGCGGCAATCATCAGCGTGCGCTTGCCGTGGTCGATTACCTTGTTAACAAAGAGCGCAAGGCGGGTTAGCCGTAGGAAGCCTTTCAACCAATTGTTAGCTTTGTGTCTGAAGTATGAGCCGATAGGCCTGCTCACGGCTAAGACCAAGGGCCTGCGCAGCAAGCTTGGCTGCCAAGGGTTTTGGGCAATGCCCGCATAGGCTTTTTAGCCAGACAAGGTCTTGGGGCTGCAGGGCCTGCTCCGAGAAGTCTGAGGCCTTGCCTACCCTGTGTCCCGAAGGGTTCACCAGGTTTTTAACAAGCACCACAAACTCGCCCTTAAAGGCCTGAGCATCCGTTGCCTGTTTCTGGGCCTTGAGTTTCGCGATAACTTCGATAAGCGACCCCCGAAAGCAGGTCTCAAACCGCTTGGTCAGTTCGCGGGCCACAACCACCTGTGAGGCTACGTTAAAGGCAAGTGAGGCATCTTCAAGGCAGCCCAAGATACGGTGCGGGCTTTCGAAGAAAACTGAAAGACCCGGCAAAAGGGCAAGCCTGGCCAACTGGTCTTGGCGTTGCTTTTTGCGAGCAGGTAGAAAGCCCCAGAACATCATTGGCTCATCGTCCTCGGGCTTAAGCCCAGCAATGCTTAGGGCCGCTGTTAATGCGCTTGGACCAGGAACTGCGACACTCTCAAAGCCTTGTTGGGAAAGCTGCGCCACCAGCCGCTGGCCAGGGTCCGAGAGCCCTGGGGTGCCCGCGTCACTCACCAGTGCCACCGATAGATTCTGCTGAAGAAGGCTCGCCACCTCGGCGATCTTTTCCATCTCGTTGTGGGCATGAAGGCTGACCAGTCGTTTGGTGGTCGATAAGCCTGCGGCCTTGCAGAGATGGCGGAAAACACGCGTGTCCTCTGCGCAGATGGCGTCTGCCTGGGCCAGCACCTCTCGAGCCCGGGGACTGAGATCGCCCAGATTGCCGATGGGGGTTGCAACAACAGAAAGCCTTGAGCGGTTGGGTGATAGATCGGCCTGGGCCCTGGTGGTCAAGCTTAGTGGGTATGTCATTGCCGCCGTCAATCTCCTCTCGCGCCGCAGGCCGGGCTGCCGAAGACCTTGCCCTGAGCTTTCTGCAATCGCAAGGCCTCACGCTCATTGCAAGGAATCAGTTGTTTCGGGGCGGCGAGCTTGACCTTATTATGCGCGATGGCCAGCAGCTTGTATTTATCGAGGTTCGACAAAGGAAGAACGCTCGATTTGGTGGGGCACTGGCGTCGGTGCATCGGCAAAAGCAGCGCCGTATTGGTCATGCGAGCCGTTGTTGGCTCTTAAAGACAGGCTGGAAAACCTTGCCTGTCTGCCGGTTCGACGTGGTTGGGATTGATGCAACTGGGCAGATGAGCTGGGTTAAGGCCGCTTTTAGCCTTAGTGATTTTTAGTCTTGAGTAACTGCTAAAGCATTTAGAATAGGCACTATTGATTTGATCGCTTTCTAGGAGCCTTGCCGCATGAAACCGCCTGTCACCCGTTCGATCTGGCCTGTCTTGTTGATGCTCCCACTTTTTACCTTGGTGCTTCCGGGCTGTTTTCCTGTGGTGGCAACCGGCATGGTTGCAGGCGCAATGTCCATTAGTGACCGACGAACGACAGGCGCTCAGGCTGAAGACCAGGCCATTGAACTCAAGACCGCAAGCCGGTTACGCGACAGGTTTAGTTCCGACAAGGCCATTTCAACCAGCGTGGTGAGCTTTAACCGAACCGCCCTTGTTACAGGTTTTGCACCCGATGCCGCAACCAAGCTTGAAATTGGCGAGATTGTGGCGAAGGTTGAGAATGTGCGTCAGGTGGTCAATGAAATTCAGCTCTCTCAACCCGCCGGCACAGTTTCCTACACCCAAGATGTCTACCTGACAACCCGCGTCAAGCTTACCTTGCTCGACCACCGTTCCATTAATGCCAATTCCATTAAGGTGGTCACCGAGTCGTCCACGGTCTACCTGATGGGTCTTGTCACTGAGAAAGAGGCCAACGAGGTGGCCAGCCTAACCTCGCGTGTTCCCGGGGTGCGTCGTGTGGTAAGGGCCTTTGAAATTATTTCCGAGGGTCAACGCAAGGCCATCGACCGGGCTGTCGAGGCTGGCAGCCCGCCCCCTGAGACACGTGGACAGAACCCAAGGCCGTGAGCATGGTCCAAGGTTTATTACTCGAAACCTTGGTTAGGAGACTTTCACAATGAAGAAATGGCTTTCTCTTGGGCTTGTCCTTGTTCTGGTTGCGGGCGCCTGGTGGTCTTTTCTAAGGCCATCACCCAGCCCAGTGGTCGCATCTCAAGACCTCAAAGGCCAGCTCGTCTCCACCGAAGCGCTTCGCGGCAAACCCTATCTGGTTAATTTCTGGGCGACCAGCTGCATTACTTGCGTGAAGGAAATGCCCGACCTCATTGCCCTGCATGAAGAGTTTGCTGAGAAGGGGTTTCAAACCGTGGCGGTGGCCATGAGCTATGACAGGCCCGATTTTTTAAACCAGTTTGTTCTAGACCGAGGCCTTCCCTTTCTGGTTATCCACGACCTTGACCAGGCCTGGGCAAGGGCCTGGGGTGATGTGGCCGTAACCCCAACCACCTTCCTTGTCGATCGCGATGGCTTCGTTACGCGGCGTTATGTCGGGGAACCCGACTTTGATTCGCTTCGCAAATGGCTCAGGCAAGAACTTGCTTTAGCAAGCTAAATTGAAACAGGCTGGGTTTTTGTGTTTTCTGGGTTTTGCCTTTGAGAGCGAAGGCCTGAGGGCCTAGCCTTTTACGATGCGAAGCCCGCCAGTTCGGCCTGATGGTCGGCATGGTAGGAGGAGCGGACCAAGGGCCCCACCGCTGCATGGGCAAACCCCAGTTCCTTGGCTGTGGCCTCAAGAAACTCAAACTCCTCCAGGCTTACATAGCGCAGCACAGGCAGATGGGCTGTGGAGGGCGCAAGGTACTGCCCAATGGTAATCATGTCGACATCATGGGCACGAAGGTCTTGCATGACCTGAACGATTTCCTCATTGGTTTCACCAAGTCCAAGCATCAAGCCACTTTTGGTGGGTACTCCGGGCACGCGCTGTTTGAACTCCTTTAAAAGCCTTAGGGAATGAAGGTAGTCGGAGCCCGGACGTGCTTTTCTGTAAAGCCTCGGAACAGTCTCAAGGTTGTGGTTCATGACATCGGGTGGAGCGGTAACTAAAACATCAAGGGCACGATCGAGCCGGCCACGAAAATCGGGGACCAGCACCTCAATCTGCGTGCTTGGCGCGCGCGCCCGGATTTCCTGAATGCATTGTACGAAGTGACTGGCACCCCCATCTTTCAGGTCGTCACGGTCTACGCTGGTGACAACAACGTAGCGCAGTTTTAAAGCAGCGATGGTTTTGGCCAGGTTCTGCGGTTCTTCAGTATCCAGAGGGTCTGGGCGTCCATGACCAACATCACAAAAAGGGCAGCGTCGTGTGCAGCGATCCCCCATGATCATGAAGGTGGCCGTGCCCTTTCCAAAACATTCTCCAATATTGGGACAGGAGGCCTCTTCACAGACGGTGTGAAGACGGTGCTCTCGCAGAATGGCTTTAATTTCAAAAAAGCGCGAGCCGAGGCTTGGGGCCTTTACGCGAATCCAGCTTGGCTTAGGGCCAATGCTTTCAGTATGCGCAACGATAGGAATGAGGCGAGTTTTTGCCGCTCCCTTCTTCTTAAGAAACGCGGCAGGTGTCTCGGGGGAAGGGCTTGGGTTAGTTGTCATGAGGCCTTCGGCTTAAGAGCTTTTCAGTGATAATTTGGCAGACTTGCTGGGCCGCCTCGTCCAATGACATTGCAAACCCCATTTTAGACAGGTCTGTGACCTTCAATCCTTGTATGCCGCAGGGGTTGATTCGCTCAAAAGGCTCAAGATCCATTTCAAGGTTTAAGGCAATGCCATGGTAAGAGCAGCCATTTTTAATTTTTAGACCAAGGGCCGCAATTTTATGGCGCTCGTGCCGAAAATTAACATAGACTCCGGGCGCACCGACGACGCGATAGGCGGGCTTGATACCAAGGCCTTCGATGAAGCCAATAAGCGCGCCCTCAAGGAGCCTCACCAGGCTGCGCACGGTGAGGTGGTAGCGACGAAGATTCAAGAGGCAATAAATCACCAACTGGCCTGGTCCGTGGTAGGTGACCTGGCCCCCACGATCGGTCTGCACAACGGGAATGGACCCCGTGTTGAGAAGATGGTGACTCTGGGCTGCGAGCCCCAGACTGAAGACTGCCGGGTGTTCAACAGGCCATAGGGCGTCACTGGACTGGTCATCACGCCCAAGCGTGTAACTTGTCATGCGGTCGACGGCCGCCTGGTAGTCAAGGCCGCGGTCTGACGACCAGATAACTAGAGAACCACTTTGACCCATGGGTGACCCGTAAGGCAGAGGTAGATTTGGTCGAGATGGGCTTTTGAATGCGTTTGAACATAAATGGTGAGGCTTATGTAGGTGGCCTGTTTGCTCACCCGCATCTCAATTTTTTCAGCGGCGATATCGGGCACGAGCTCGGCCAGTGCAGCCACCATTTCTTGGGCGAAGCCCTCGCGCCGCAAGCCCATGACCTTAATGGGGAACTCGCAAGGAAATTCAATAAGTGATTCTTGCGGCTCAGGGATCGGCATTATCTGCACAGCTAGTTTATTGGGGCAGCCGCCTTGGCTCGCTGAGCCCTCGGGCATTGCATCTCAATGGCCTTGTCATAGGCTGTGCGCAGTCTCTGAAACACAGGCCCCGGCCGGCCCTGCGCCACGGGCGCCTGATTAATGGAGGTAATGGCCAAGAGCTCTTTGGTTGCCGAGCTAAGTAGAACCTCGCTGGCACGTGCAAGATCGGCTGGACTGCGTTCGCGCAGGCTCAGCCTAAGTCCGCAGTCCCTTGCAAGTTTCTCGATGAGGCCGTAACGAATACCTTCAAGCGCAAAAT
>JAURFZ010000089.1 GCA_030834045.1 Burkholderiales bacterium | reverse complement strand
AATCATGGGCTCGATGGTGAAGGTCATACCCGCCTGAAGCCTCAAGCCCGTGCCAGGCTTGCCATAGTGAAGAACCTGGGGCTCTTCATGAAAGACTCGACCAATGCCATGGCCACAGAACTCGCGGACAACTGAATAGCCTGAGGCCTCGGCGTGCTCTTGAATGGCATGGCCTATATCCCCAAGCGTGCGGCCAGGAGCTACCTGCTCAATTCCTCTCCAAAGACACTCATGGGTGACTTCGCAGAGCCGTTTGGCCGCTATCGAGGGCGCACCCACGAAGAACATACGACTTGTGTCGCCGTGGTAGCCATCTTTAATAACCGTAATGTCGACGTTCACGATATCGCCAGCTTTCACCACCTTGGACCCCGGAATGCCATGGCAGACCTGATGGTTGACCGAGGTGCATACAGACTTGGGGTAGGGCGCATAGCCCGGCGGGCAGTAATTCAGCGGGGCAGGGATGGTCTGCTGGACGTTCACCATGTAGTCATGGCAAAGCCGATCGATGGCCTCGGTGGTCATTCCTGGGCGAATCTGTGGGGCGAGATGGTCAAGCACCTCGGATGCAAGCCGGCCAGCGACCCGCATACCTTCAATATCTTGAGCTGATTTGATAGAAACTGCCATAACTGCTTATAATTACATGTTTTTTTAAAAAAATGTGGTCCTCGATGCAAGGGTGTCTTTTAAAGAAGACCGTATCGAGGGCTAATGCTAACCCTTGCCGGAGAGAAACTCTATGTCAGCCGTATCTATGCGTGAAATGCTTGAGGCCGGTGTCCATTTTGGTCACCAGACTCGGTTTTGGAATCCCAAAATGTCCCAGTACATTTTTGGTCATCGCAATAAAATTCACATTATCAATCTCGAGGCCACTGTGGCCAACATGAATGATGCCCTTGGTTTCATTCGGAAACTCTCCTCGAGGCGCGGTACCGTGTTGTTCGTAGGTACCAAACGCGCTTCACGAGAAATCATTCAAGAAGAAGCAACTCGCGCCGGTATGCCCTATGTCGATCAGCGCTGGCTAGGTGGCATGCTCACTAATTTCAAAACTGTTAAAACCAGCATCAAGCGGCTTAAAGAAATGGAAGCCTCATTGGAAGAGGGCGGGCTTGAGCGTATGTCCAAGAAAGAGGGACTTCGTTTTGAGCGCGAGCTTGAAAAGCTAAAAAAAGGCCTTGGTGGCATTAAAGACATGAACGGTCTGCCTGACGCCATGTTTGTCGTCGATGTTGGTTATCACAAAATTGCGATCCAAGAGGCAAACAAGCTTGGTATTCCGGTAGTTGGTGTCGTCGACACAAACCACTCCCCCGAGGGCATCGATTACGTTATCCCTGGTAATGACGACGCAAGTCGTGCTGTTCGCCTTTATGCACGTGCTTTAACTGATTCCATCTTGCAGGGCCGTACTGAGGCTGTTTCCGACCTTGTTCAAACCATTCAAGAATCAGAGGAATTCGTTGAGGTCGATGCGCCTGAGGCCACAGCCTAAACCGATGCCGTTTTTTGTTTTGACCGCTATTTATGGAGTAAACGATGCCTGATATATCAGCAAGCATGGTGAAAGAGTTACGTGAGAAGACGGACGACACCATGATGGAGTGCAAGAAGGCCCTCACAGAAGCCGAAGGTGATCTTGAGAAAGCCGAAGAGATCCTTCGCGTAAGGCTAGGATCGAAGGCCAGCAAGGCTGCCTCGCGAATAGCGGCCGAAGGTGTGGTTGCCATAGCAACCCGCGAATCTTTGGCTGCGATTGTCGAGCTCAACTGTGAGACGGACTTCGTTGCAAAGAACGATGACTTTCTGGGCTTTGCGGCTGACCTCGCCCGTATTGCAATGGACCAGGCCTCTGTCACCACAGTCGATACCCTGTCAGCGCAGCCTTTATCTGGCCAGACAGTCGAAGAGGTCCGCACCGCCTTGGTGGGTAAGCTTGGAGAAAACGTGTCGGTACGACGTTTTCAGCGCATTGAGGCAAAGGGCCGTTTTTATACCTACATTCACGGTGGTGCCAAAATTGGGGTCTTGCTTGATCTCGTGGGCGGCGACGAGACCCTGGGCCGTGACATTGCCATGCATATTGCGGCAAGCAAGCCACGTTCGCTCGATGCCTCCGGTGTTGATGCCCAGCTCATCGAGGCCGAGCGCCGAGTTGCGAAAGAAAAGGCTGCCGAATCGGGTAAGCCCCCTGAAATCGCCGAGAAAATGGTGGAAGGCGCCGTCCAAAAGTTTCTCAAAGAGGTCACGTTGCTTGGTCAGGTGTTTGTGAAGGCTGAAGACGGCAAACAGACTATTGAGCAGCTGTTAAAGGCAAAGTCCGCAAGTATTGCAAGCTTTGTTCTCTACATTGTGGGTGAGGGCATTGAGAAAAAGCAGTCTGACTTTGCTGCTGAAGTGGCCGCTCAGTCGGCAGCCGCTCGGGCAGCATAGAAAGTGGTGCTCGTCTACGTTCATTTAGTCTCTCACTAATTGTCCTGGGGCTTGCCTTTGAATCCGAATGTCGCGCGCAACTGAAATGAGCAACGGGGCCTATCGTCGCATCCTATTGAAGCTGTCTGGTGAGGCGCTTATGGGCGAGGATGCCTACGGTATTAATAAGGGCACGATCGACAGCATTGTTGATGAAATTTCAAAGGTCGTTGCGACGGGTGTGCAGCTTGCCATCGTTATTGGGGGCGGTAATATCTTTCGCGGTGTTGCCCTTGGCGCTTCTGGGATGGACAGGGCAACGGCCGACTACATGGGCATGATCGCAACTGTCATGAACGCGCTCGCGCTTCAAGATGCCATGCGGCAAAAGAATATCGAGGCGCGGGTTCAGTCAGCGCTTCGTATCGACCAGGTTGTTGAGCCTTATATTCGCCCTAAGGCTATTCGTTACCTTGAGGAAGGTAAGGCGCTTATTTTTGCGGCCGGCACAGGCAACCCATTTTTCACCACCGACACAGCCGCGGCTTTGCGTGGTGCTGAGATTGGGGCCGAGATTGTTTTGAAGGCGACGAAGGTTGATGGTATTTACAGTGCCGACCCTTTTATGGTGGCAGATGCCACCCGTTTTGAG
Organism: Burkholderiales bacterium; assembly: GCA_030834045.1. GTDB lineage: Bacteria > Pseudomonadota > Gammaproteobacteria > Burkholderiales > Burkholderiaceae_A > Hahnella. Next base: position 2,818 of record JAURFZ010000089.1, on the reverse strand, counting down.
ACGCTTAGTTTTGATGAGGCTATTTCAAAGAACCTTCGGGTCATGGATGCCACTGCCTTCGCTCTGTGTCGTGATCAGCGTCTACCTATTCGTGTTATCCGTCTCCTCAAGCCAGGCGCTTTGCTAAGGGCAGCGCAGGGCGAGTCCGAGGGAACCTTGGTTCATGTTTAAGAGCGGCCGTGACATTGGGCCGTCATCACGGGAGTAGAAATCGATGAATCCTCAAGAAATCAGCAAGGCCACAGAGCAAAAGATGGTGAAAAGTCTTGAGTCACTTCAATTGGCCTACACTAAGATTCGAACGGGGCGCGCTCACTCGGGCCTTCTTGAGCATATTCAGGTCGACTATTACGGCACCCCAACCTCACTTTCGCAGGTTGCCTCGTTAACCCTCGTTGATTCTCGTACCATCGGCGTGACCCCTTGGGAGAAGAAGATGGTGGCCGTTGTTGAAAAGGCTATTCGTGAATCGGGCCTAGGCTTAAACCCTGCTACATCGGGAGACCTTATTCGTGTTCCCATGCCTGCGCTCACCGAGGAGCGCCGTCGCGAATTAACAAAGCTTGTCCGTTCCGAGGCTGAGGACGCAAAAATTGCGGTGCGTAATATCCGTCGGGATGCCATCGAACAATTTAAAAAGCTCACCAAAGACAAGCTTATTTCGGAAGACGATGAGCGAAGAGGACACGAAGACACTCAGAAACTTACCGACCGTTTCGTCGCTGACATTGACAAGCTCTCCAGTCAAAAAGAGGCTGAGGTCATGACTGTTTAATTCCCGGGAAAATCCTTTATGGCAACCATACAAACAAGTAACAACCCGCAGAACTCTGCGAGCTCCACCCAGTTGGTTCCGGAGGTCTCATGCATTCCTAAGCATGTTGCTGTCATCATGGATGGCAATGGGCGTTGGGCCACCCAGCGTCATTTACCTAGAATGGCGGGCCATGAGCGAGGGGTAGCCGCCTTACGTCGGGTTGTTGAAGCCAGCGTCAAACTGGGCGTTGAAGCGCTTACGGTCTTTGCATTTAGCTCTGAGAACTGGCGACGCCCCGAGGACGAAGTGAGTTTCCTCATGACCTTGTTTTTGAAGGCACTTAGGCGAGAGGTGAGGGAGCTTGATGCGAACAAGATCCAGCTGCGTGTTATCGGCGACTTATCAGGATTGTCAATGCGCCTTCGTAAGGCGGTTGAAGAGGCCGAGGTGATTACGGCAGCCAATAACCGCATGGTCTTAACCGTGGCTGTGAACTACGGCGGTCGTTGGGACGTTTTGAACGCAATGAATAAGGCGCTTGCCGCCTCACCTGACATTCGCTCTCTTCGAGCGCCGATGACCGAAGACGACTTGCGCCCCTATCTTGCCCTTTCGAATCTGCCAGAGCCCGATCTTTTTATTCGCACGGGCGGAGAGCAGCGCATGAGTAACTTTATGCTTTGGCAACTTGCCTACACCGAGCTGTACTTCACCGACGTGCTCTGGCCTGACTTTGATGCGGACTGTCTCCAGGCTGCCGTACACAGTTACCAGACACGGGAGCGAAGGTTTGGACGAACCTCCGGACAACTCGCCCAGCATGTCGGGTCCGAGTCCAAGTCTCGAAGTCCGTGAGCTTCAACTAGCTCGGTTGCTGGCCTTAAGGCGTCTTTAGAAGACCCCTTTACCCTTTGGTTACTCGAATCCTGACTGCCCTGGTGCTACTGGGGTTCGTCATCCCCTTTGTGGCCTTGGCGGCACCTCATTGGTTTTTCTACTTCGTTGCGGTCGTTTTTGCTACTGTTCTCTGGGAGTGGCTCCGCCTGCTCGATGTTCCTAAGGGGGCGGTCATCGCGCTTCCCGTTGCCTTCCTCACCTCTCTTATTTTGGTCGTCTCCGACCCTTGGGTCGATTTTGGGACGATTGCAGTCTTTCTAATTGGTTTTGCCTGTCTTGGATGGTGCGTTATTCTTTTCGGGTCCCTTACGGGGGCCTGGCTTCCGGGCAAGTTGCTTGGATCGCTCTGGGCCTATTTCGCAAGCCTGGCAGCCTTTTCCGCTATATGGGTTGCCTATCAAGATAGTCTGCTGTCTCTGTTTCTAGCCATCGTCCTGGTCTGGATTGCCGATAGCGGTGCCTATTTTTTCGGAAAATGGTTTGGGCGAGTGCGACTTGCGCCTTCTATAAGCCCGGGGAAGACCTGGGAGGGCGTCTTGGGCGCGGTTGTTTTGAGTATGCTGATCATGCTGAGTCTTGCAAGCTGGCTACCTTATGGCTGGAACTGGGCAACGGCCTATCGCTGGGGTTATCCCATTCTGGCCATGACCGTATTCGGTTTTACGCTTTTAAGCGTGGCGGGGGATCTTTTTCAGTCGTTGCTTAAGCGCAGGGCTGGTGTGAAAGACTCTGGAAACCTGCTGCCTGGCCATGGGGGCCTCTACGACCGCCTGGATGCAGCCCTTGTGGTACTTCCATTTACCGTTGTTACCCAATTATGGGCAGAATCGAGGTTATGACGGTGAAACGTATCTGCCTCTTAGGTGCGACGGGCTCAATTGGCAAGAGCACGCTCGACCTTATCGCCCAGCATCCCAGTCAATTCGAGCTTTTCTCGGCAAGTGCCAATTCCGATGTCGACGGCATGCTAAAGCTCGTTCAGGCCTTCAATCCTGCACAGGTCTGCATGAGGGATGAAACGGCCGGGCAGAGGCTTTTGAAGCAGCTTAAGCAGCTTGGCCTTGCGAAGACCGAGCTTCTTATTGGCGAGCAGGGTCTGAATAACCTTGCGGCCCACCCCTCAGTCGATATGGTGGTTGCTGGCATCGTCGGCATTGCTGGGCT
>JAURFZ010000088.1 GCA_030834045.1 Burkholderiales bacterium | reverse complement strand
GTTGGACTGGCCTGAGTAGGCTGAAGAACTGGACGCATGCCTATGGCTGGCTCGGCCTAAAAGGGATTGTTCCAGACGTCGTTGCATGGCCACTTGACGGCCACTGGGCCCGGAGGACAATGCAGAAAAAAGCTGAGAGGCGGGAAGGTGTTGGGCAACCTGAACGGCCTTTGCCACCCTTTGTTGGCCCGCCTTACCCGACTTCGAAGCGGCCTCACGGCGCATCCGAGCAAGTGTTCGGGAGGAGATGTCACCGCGTACAAGGTTACCCAATGCGCCAGCAACGGGCTCTGTTTTTTTTGTATCGCACCCACACTCAGGCCCGCAGACTTCATGGTCCTGACTTGCGCTCGCAGGCATTGGGCTAAAGGGCCAGTCTTGGCCCCCTGCCCGGTCGACGTGTTGGGCCGACTTTTTCTGATGCTCTGACCCCGTCGAACTCTTCTGGGAGGCGCCCCGAATAGCCGATTTGCCCAGGCTCGACATAGCCTGTCTGCGGCGCAGTGCAAGTTCTCGACCCGATAAGGTCACTGTGTAGGTTTGCGATTCGGAAAGTGACATAGGACCACCCTATCGATAAACGACGAACGACGTTCCTTGGCTCTGGGAGTAATTGTCGTATGCGACAAACCGCACCAAATGATTAGGAAACTCTTTGTGGCAGGCACTTAACTCCGTAAGCACCGCCTCAACAGATTGCTCACCAAACAGAGGCAATTTCCACATATACCAATAATTACTGGTTGAGGCGGTTCCCTTTTCGGTGTGCTCAACGGCGGGATTCCATCCCTGGCTGATGGCGTAGGCAATTTGGCGATTCACCTGATCGGCCGTCATAGGCGGGAGGTATGAAAAGGTCTCGTATTTCTGCGACGACTTATAGGCTTGAACAGTCATGTTCGTTTCCCTTCAGCTTATTTGTTAGAAATGTCGAGCTTGTCTACGGTGTCAAACTCAAACTTAATTTCTTTCCAGGTCTCCATAGCGATTTTGAGTTCTGGCGAATGCTGAGCTGCAGCGGTGAGAATTTCTTTGCCCTCTTTTTCAAGCTGTCGACCCTCGTTACGGGCCTGAACACAGGCCTCAAGCGCAACGCGGTTTGCACAGGCCCCCGCTGCATTGCCCCAGGGGTGGCCAAGTGTTCCGCCACCAAACTGAAGCACCGAGTCATCGCCAAAGATGGTGACAAGCGCAGGCATGTGCCAGACGTGAATACCACCGGAGGCCACAGCAAAAGCGCCTGGCATCGAACCCCAGTCTTGGTCAAAGAAGAGTCCGCGGGCTCGGTCCTCGGGAATGAAGGACTCACGCAGAAGGTCGATCCAGCCAAGGGTTGAGGCACGATCGCCCTCGAGCTTGCCAACCACCGTTCCGGTATGAAGGTGGTCTCCACCCGAAAGACGCAAGATTTTGGTGAGCACACGGAAATGAATTCCGTGGTGAGGGTTACGATCGATCACGGCGTGCATAGCACGGTGAATGTGAAGCAGCATGCCATTCTCACGACACCAGTTGGCAAGGCCCGTGTTTGCACAGAAGCCACCTGTGATGTAGTCGTGCATGATGATGGGGGCACCAATTTCCTTAGCGTACTCCGCCCTGCGATACATCTCTTCAGGCGTGGGAGCAGTAACGTTCAGGTAATGGCCCTTGCGCTCGCCCGTCTCGGCCTCAGCCTTAAGCGTCGCCTCTTGAACGAAGTCAAACCGATGCCTCCAGCGCATGAAAGGCTGACTGTTAATGTTCTCGTCATCCTTCGTGAAATCAAGGCCGCCACGAAGACACTCGTAAACCGCCCGGCCATAATTCTTTGCCGAAAGACCAAGTTTGGGCTTAATCGTGCAGCCCAGCATAGGCCTGCCGTACTTGTTCATGACATCGCGCTCAACCTGAATGCCGTTGGGCGGACCGCCACAGGTCTTGATGTAGGCCAGGGGGAAACGAACATCCTCAAGCCGTAAGGCACGAACCGCCTTGAAGCCAAAAACGTTACCCACCAGGGATGTAAAGACGTTAACAACCGAACCCTCTTCGAAAAGGTCGATGGGATAGGCGACAAAAGCGTAGTAGCAGGAATCGTCGCCAGGTACGTCTTCAATGCGATAGGCCCTGCCTTTGTAGTAGTCCATATCGGTCAGCAGGTCTGTCCAGACGGTTGTCCAGGTTCCTGTTGATGATTCGGCAGCCACTGCTGCTGCGGCCTCTTCGCGATCAACCCCTGGCTGAGGCGTGATTTTGAATACGGCAAGAATGTCGGTATCAAGGGGTGTGTACTCCGGCATCCAATAGGTCTGGCGATAATCCTTTACGCCAGCACTGTATGTTTTTGCGGCCATGAAAGCTCCTCTTCCTCTATGTGTCACGAGACAAACAAACTAAACTCTTTTCTATCACTGATGCAATTCTGATCGACATGATACCCATGTGAAAGTAAAATATTTTGATGAAAACGTTTACAAAAAACTAACAATGAATCTCTCCGGAATGACACTGCATCAGCTTAAGTTCATTCTTGCTGTAGCGCGTCATGGCAGCCTAGTGAAGGCTGCTAAGGCTCTTAGCCTGTCTACTCCAACACTGTCTTTACAGCTCAAGAAGCTGAGCGAGACAGCAGGTGCCCCCCTTTTTGAGATGCTTGGAAAAAAGCTTTATCTCACATCCACGGGCGCACTTATGTTGCGCTGCGCACAAGATATTGAAGCCCGAATTGAGGAGCTTTCACAGGAAATTGCAGCCCTGAAGGGGCTTAAAGAGGGCGAACTCAAGGTTGCTATTCTTACAACGCTCAAGTACACCGTGCCAAGGCTTGTCGGGTCCTTCTGTGTCAACTACCCTGGCATCACTATTTCACTCTGGATTGGTAACCGCGAGGCCCTCCTCGATCGCCTGCGCAAGAATGAAGACGATCTCTATGTCATGGGGCAGCCCCCTGACGAGCTTAATGTCGTCGCTGAACAATTCGCGCCGAACCCCCTGGTTCTCGTTGCTCACCCCAGTAACCCAATTGCTAAAAAGCGGCTTGTTAAGCCCGCCGACCTGGCGAACGAGCTCTTCATCGTTCGCGAGGCGGGCTCCGGAACTCGACTCACCACCGAGAGTTTCTTCAAAAAATACCGGGTGCGGCTACAGACACGGCTTGAGGTTGTAAGTAATGAGGCCGTTAAACATATTGTGGCGGGCGGGCTTGGGGTTGCCGTCTTATCATCAAGTACGGTTGCCTCCGAGGTTGCCCTTGGAGAGCTCTCTGTCGTGAAGCTCGAAGGCTTTCCCCTCATGCGGCAGTGGAACCTGGTCTACCCCTCAGGCAGGCGTCTTTCTCCTGCCGCAACACGTTTTAAGGCCTGGCTCAAGGCCTATCGGCCTGAGGCCGCGGCGCTACCCACGCGAAAAAAGACAAGCCCTTAGGCTTGTAGACCCCACCAATATCTGTAATCCTTCGGGCTAGAACACTAAAAAAGTGTGGGAGGAGACCCCATGCGGAATTTAACGCTTAGGCAGTTACGTATTTTCGTCTCTGCCGCAAGACATTCCAGCTTTGCTAAGGCTGCGGAGGAAATGCACCTTACGGCACCCGCGGTCTCGATGCAGATGCGTGATCTCGAAGAAGATCTGGGCATCTCTTTATTTGCAAAGAAGGGGCGAGGGGTCACCCTTACCAGCGCTGGCGAATACTTCCTGGTCTACGCCCGACGGGTGCTCACAGCGCTGCGCGAGGCTGAGGACATGATGGCCAAATTACGAGGCATCGAGACAGGCACGTTAACCATAGGCCTTGTAAGCACAGCCAAGTACATCATCCCCAAACTGCTGGCGGCCTTTCGCAAGGAGCACCCAGGCATTCAGGTGATCATCCAGGTGCGTAACCGTGATCAACTTACTGTACTGCTTAGGGATGGTGAGATCGACATTGCCATTATGGGTCGCCCCCCCAAAGACCTTGATACCCGATCAGAATCGTTTTCCCCCCATCCACACGGATTTATTGCAGCACCCGATCATGCCTTGGCCGCAAGCTCTGCAATCTCGATCGAACAACTCGAACAGCACGAGATTATGGTTCGTGAGCAAGGGTCGGGCACGCGGGCTGTCATGGAAGGTTTCTTCAGCGAGCATCGTTTTCGACCTCTTTCAACCATCGAGATGTCTAGCAATGAAACCATTAAGCAAGCCGTAATGGCCGGGCTGGGAATCTCGTTTGTGTCTCTGCACACCATTGCACTTGAACTCCGCCACGGGGTTCTAAGAATCCTTCCCGTTCAAGACACGCCCGTCATGCGGCTTTGGCATGTGGTCAATTTAACCAATCGAACCTTGTCTCTGGCAGCCGAGGCGTTCCGGTATTTCATACTTGAAAGAGGCAACACCCTTCTTGAGGAGATGTTCAGCCCACTCAGAAATATCGAGATGCCGCCAAAATCGTAGAATGAGGATTACGTTAAGTTCTGGGTACCGCCAAGTCGTCTTTTAACCCTGTTTTTCGCCACTTACCTGACTGCGCTCATGCCTTCGCCCAACCCAAGCCCTTCACCCGAGTTTGATCTCACAAGGTTACGCCTAGCTGCCACCGAGGCCTCGGGGCTACTGCGCCTGCTTGCGAATGAAGACCGATTGATGCTGCTCTGTCAGCTTACCGATGGGGAAAAAAATGTAAGCACCCTTGAGGCTCTTACAGGTATACGTCAGCCCACCCTGTCTCAGCAGCTTGGCGTGCTGCGTAACGATGCCATTGTCGCCACCCGCCGAGAGGGAAAGCAGGTTTTTTATGCCCTCAACAACAAACAGGTCGAGTCGATTCTACTCACGCTCTATTCGCTTTTTTGCCCCATTGACCAAGAACCTCAACGTGTTCAGGAGCATGTATGACCATTGATTACCGTTGGCTCACCCCGAAAATAGCCGTCACTGGCCAGCTCAGTGCAACCGACATGCGCGAGGCCCACGAGGCAGGATTTCGTTCCATCATTTGTAACCGCCCTGATGGGGAAGAGGGGCCTAGTCAGCCAAGTCAGAACGAGGTTCTTAAGACGGCCAAGGCCCTTGGCCTTGAAGTGGCCTATCATCCAGTGAATTCGGTAGGCCATACCCCCGAGCAGGCCCTTGAGATGGGGCGACTCCTTAACAGCCTGCCAACACCCATTCTTTCCTACTGTCGCTCAGGTGCACGTTGCGCAACCCTTATTGCCCTGGCAGCGCAGCTTGGCCAGCCTGTCCCCCAGTAAAAACACTGAAGGTAGGCTCTGGATTTGGCCTTGCAGGCTGGCCGACCTGGTAGGCCACTGACCGCGCTAACCCTCGTCGCCTGGGCCGCGCGTGGCCTTCCAAAGACCTAACAACACAATGCAGACGGCAAGCGCCAATAAAGTGATAAGCATGGCCTCGTTAGGCGCTGCCAACAGAAATACAAATATGGCAATGAGCGCAACGCCTGCAATGGCAACGAGGAATGGGTCTCGCATGGTCTATACCAATCTGCAATGGTGCCCGGAGCGGGAATCGAACCCGCACGCCTTGCGGCCCGGGATTTTAAGTCCCGTACGTCTACCTATTTCGTCATCCGGGCAGGCATGAAACGACTCTCTTTTTAGATGTTACCCCAGCTCCGCATGCCCCCCGGTCTTAAACGGGCTGCGCAATCTCAACAGTACACTGCGGGTCAAACAAAGGATTCTCCCAAGCTAGGTCACCCGGTAGTTTCGCTTTGGAGAGCCCAGCGGCGTAGCTACCCGGGTTTGTTACGACGCGGCAGCCCCCCACTTTGTAATCAAAACTGTCATGAACATGCCCATGAATCCAAAGCTGAGGCTTCTCAACCAAGGGGCCAAGGTCGGAGATAAAGCCAGCATTACAAGGGTCATCCATAAAGCGAGGATGAACGCTTCCCGGATGGGGACCATGGTG
>JAURFZ010000087.1:248-5912 GCA_030834045.1 Burkholderiales bacterium | reverse complement strand
CAAAGGCATCCGGAATGACAGGAAGATGAGCAAAGGACCATTTCCCTCGTTTGACCTCAACACCTTCAGGAGGGACGATTTCCAACAAGTGCCCCACGGCCGAGCCAACAACCATGTCAGGTCCTTCGAAATAATCGGACTCTTTTTCAAACCCGCCAAGTGCCTTGGCAATGTCACTGGCCACCGAAGGTTTTTCGGCGATAACCAAGAGCTTTCCAGGAGCGGGAGATTTTAAAGTCATGAGATTTCGGTTTGCCTTAGTGATTTTTAAAACGCACCCAGCGTCCATCAGGTAGACGGTAGGCTCTTCGGTCCAGCTCTAACATGAGTAATCCAGCGATTAAATCATTCTCCCCGGAATCTTTTGGAAGCTTTAAAAGCAGTTCCGACAGAGTCTGAGGCTCGTAACTGAGCACCAAGTTCACCCGATCATAACGAGGATCCTTCATTTCTGGAAAATCAACCTGCCGGGCCTCTGTGACCCTAGGCTCTTTTTTATGCTTTTTTCGGATCGTCGGCCGGTTTGCGGGCAGGAGCTTTCTGCCTAAATCGGTCAGCAGTTCATAGGGTGACTCAACAAGGCCCGCACCCTGTCGGATGAGCTGATGGCCCCCGTAAGAAAGCTCCGAGTGAATGGACCCAGGCAGTGCATAAATATCCTTGCCAAGGTCAAGTGCAATGCTGGCTGTGGTTAAGGCCCCACTTTTCGGACCGGCCTCAATTACCAGCAGTGCATCGCAGAGTCCAGCAATAATTCGGTTGCGATGAAGAAACTGGTGGGGCCTTGGTGGCGTGTTCGGCTCGTATTCGGAAATTAATGTGCCTCCTGAATCAAGAAGTTCATCCCGCAGCAACTGGTGTCGCGCGGGGTAGCAAAAGGAAAAGCCGTGGGCAACAACAGCAATGGTCGTACCACGACCCGCCGAAATAGCCCCACGATGTGCCGCAGCGTCGATGCCGACAGCAAGCCCGCTCACAATGACACAGCCCGCCCGAGCGAGCTCTTTGGCAAACCAAAAGCTGTCTGCCATGCCCTGACGACTGGCATGACGACTTCCAACAATGCCAATAATAGGTCGGCTTAAAAGGTCTACTTCGCCAAGCAGGTGAACGGGCTTTAGCTTTGGCTCGAGGGTTTCAGGAACGTACCCTTGGTGAATAAGGTCAAGCCTGAGAGTTTTGCTATTTTTGCTTTGGTGCAGGAGGCCCGAGTGTTTGAGACTGGTCATAAAGAGCCCTTCAAGAGGAATTAGGGCCCCCTAGCCTAGGCGCTGCCATCGAACTTTCTATCCGACGCATTGAATAGTCTAGAATTTATGCATGGCTCTGCTTAAGATTCTTCACTATCCTGATCCAAGGCTTCGCACGGTTGCAAAGCCTGTGAACGAGTTTGACGACAGCCTTGCAACCCTGGTTGCTAACATGGCGCAGACTATGTACGAGGCTGTTGGCATTGGGCTTGCCGCAACACAGGTCAATGTGCACAAGCAAGTTATTGTTATGGACCTCTCTGAGGACCATTCCGACTTAAAGGTTTTCATTAACCCCGTTATTGAGCAGGCCTCTGAACAATGGGTGACTCACCAAGAAGGCTGCCTGTCTGTTCCAGGCGTTTTTGATGAGGTGAGCAGGCCCGATCTCATCGGCGTTCGGGCCTACGACATTCATGGGCAGCCTTTTGAACTCCAAGCCCAAGGTCTGTTGGCAGTCTGCCTGCAACATGAAATGGACCATCTAAACGGGAAGGTTTTTGTAGATTACCTCTCAAGGCTTAAACAGGGACGAATTAAAACCAAGATGCAAAAAGCGGAGAAACTGGCCACGGCCGACTCTGTTCCCCCTCTTTATTAGTGTCTGATGCAAGGCCGAATGCATTGACTAAACTTCGCGTAGGCTTTGCTGGAACCCCCGATTTCGCTGCCACCGTTCTTCTCAATCAGATTAATAACCCTAGTCTTCAGGACCTGGTCGATTGGCAACTGGTTATCTCGCAACCCAATCGCCGGGTGGGCCGCGGCCGCAACCTGGCGCCATCTGCTGTTAGCCAAGTGGCACTTGAGCGCAATATGGAACTCCTCACCCCACAGAGCCTACGAGGCCTCGATCCGGCCAGTCAGTCTGCTTTTGAGGCTGTAAAAAGAAAGCACCTCGATCTGCTTATTGTTATTGCCTTTGGCCAGATCCTGCCAGCAGAGGTGCTGGCCCTGCCAAGGTATGGCTGCATTAACCTGCATGCCTCGCTACTTCCGCGTTGGCGAGGTGCGGCCCCTATACAAAGGGCACTTCAGGCCAATGACACCCAGACAGGGGTCTGCCTGATGCAGATGGACGAAGGGCTTGACACCGGCCCTGTGTGGGAATGTGCGTCAACCGCCATTGACCCGCTTGACAATGCACAGACCCTGCACGACAGGCTGTCCGAACTGGCCTCGGAGCTCTTGCGCAGCTTCCTTGTGCGCAGGCCTTTTGAGACAAGCTTGCCCAGGCCTCAGTCCGCCGATGGCGTTTGTTATGCAAAAAAAATAAAGGCCGAAGAACGACAATGCTTTTTTACGGCTACTGCAGACCAAGTCTATGGCCTTATTCGCTGCCTTGACCCTAGCCCGGGCGCCTCGGCCGAGCTTAAAGGTCAGCCCCTTAAGTTTGGCGGGGCACGGCTTGTGGAGCGCCACGGGCAGTGGGGGCGAGCGGGGGAAATTGTGGCTTTAGCCGAGCCTCATAAAGGGCTCGTGGTCGCCTGCGGCAGCGGCGCCCTGGAGCTTGGCTGGCTGCAGCGGGCAGGGGGGAACCGGCTTAAAGCCCATGACTTCCAGAAAGGTTTTGGACTGCGGCCGGGGGAGTGTTTTGGCTCTGAGGGGTCAATCGCCTAGGAACTCGTCCTAGAATGTCCCCTCTAAGCATTGGAAAAGCCCTCTCCTGGGTTCTTTTTATTTAAGTGAGGAAACGATGTTTAACTGGCTAAAGACAAGCATGCTTATGGCAGCGATTGTGGCCTTGTTTGCGCTTATTGGAAGCCTTCTGGGTGGTCAATCGGGCATGCTGATAGCCCTAACTTTTGCGTTGGTGATGAACCTGGGTGCTTATTGGTTCTCCGATAAGCTTGTGCTTCGAATGTACAACGCCCGCGAGGTGAATGCATCGACAGCACCCGAGCTCTACACCATGGTTGAAAACCTCGCCCGGTACGCAAACCTGCCAATGCCGAAGGTCTACATTATTGAGGAAGACTCACCCAATGCCTTTGCCACTGGCCGTAACCCCGAGAACGCCGCGGTCGCAGCAACAACCGGCCTCTTACGCCTGTTGACTGCGCGCGAAACGAGGGGCGTTATGGCGCACGAGCTTGCGCACGTTATGCATCGCGACATTCTTATATCAACCATATCGGCCACCATGGCGGGTGCCATTTCTGCCCTTGCTAATTTCGCCTTGTTTTTTGGGGGCCGTGACGGCGAAGGCCGAGCCGTGAACCCTGTGGTGGGCATTCTCATCATGATTCTCGCGCCGCTTGCCGCAAGCCTTATTCAGATGGCCATTTCACGGGCACGCGAGTTTGAGGCCGATCGAGCAGGCGCGGAGATGTCGCAAGACCCAGAGGCGCTTGCCAGCGCTTTGCAGAAAATTGATCACTATGCCCAGGGCATGGCTTTTCCTGCGGCCGAGCGGCATCCCGAGACTGCCCAAATGATGATCATGAACCCGCTGTCTGGGCGTGGTATTGCCGGGTTGTTCTCAACCCATCCTTCTACGCAGGAACGGGTTATGCGACTTCGACAAATGGTTTCATGACCAAAACTCCTGAGCGTCAGAGCCCTCTGTGGCAGTTGATGCTCTGGGCCGCAGACGGTCTTAAAAGTCGTCTTTCAAGCCATACAAGATCTGGGTACAGCCAAGAGTCGTCCTCGGCCCTTCAAGTGCCGCAGCATGCGCGCTCGGCAGTGCTCGACCTGCAGGCCCATGGGATACGAGCACTTGGTCTTACGCAGGCGCATTTAACCCGTTTTTCTCGGGGCCCCACCTCAGAGGGTTTGCGCTTTCTTCTTGCAGTAAGTCTGGGTGCTCTGCGGCGGTCTTACCGCCCGGATTATGTGGTGGTTGATCAAACGGTTGAGGCCTGTGAGCGACTTTCTAATCGCTCAAAGGGCTTTGTCAATGCCTTTCTACGGTCGGTGATTGGACGGCAGACAGGCATTGAAGAGACGCAGGAGGTTCTTTGCAATGCACCCTTGTGGTGGCGAGAACGCCTGGCTCGAGCCGGCCTTATCGATGTCTATGCCCAGACCTGTCTTTTGCCTCCCGTCTTTTGTCTTCGCTACCTGGGGTCGGATAACCATCGAGACGTTTGGCAGGAGCAGCTCAATGCACAAGGCCTTCGTACCCATTGGCAGGGTCTTAAAACCGTCTGGCTTGCGCCTGCCTGCCCTGTTCAAAACATTCCTGGCTACGCCGAAGGACTCTTTCGTGTTCAAGACGCCTCAGCTCAGCGTCTCGGCGAACTAATTAGCGCTGAGACGGCGCAATCTATGGATGTGCTTGATGCCTGTGCCGCTCCGGGGGGCAAGACGTTTCTCTTGGCCGAACACCCCTATCGACGTCTTTGGGCCATGGATCGGTCCGAGCAGCGACTTGATCGACTTGTAACCGAGGCTCAAAGGCTTGGGCCGAGACTTAGGGTAACGCCTTCCGTGGTCGCCCATGACATTGCACAGCATCCCTGGCCTAGCAACTGTCCGCAGCAGTTTGATCTGATTGTTCTCGATGCACCCTGCTCGGGCTCGGGCGTTATTCGTCGTCATCCCGAAATTGCTTGGCGTCAGACCCCTCGCTTGCTTGCAGACCTTGTTAAGACGCAGGCCAATCTTTTGTCTAGCCTCTGGGACCGCCTTCGTCCTGGTGGTAAGCTCATTTACATTACCTGTTCGGTATTTCCAGAAGAAGGTGACGAGCAGATTAAAAATTTTATGTTGGCACAAGAGAACTGCAATCGGCTTCCAGCACCAGGCCTCATTCTGCCTAGCCACCGAGACCACGAAGGTGTGCCAACCGGAGAAGACGGGTTTTTTTATGCTCGATTGGCAAAAATGCTGCCTTAAAGAGCCCTGGGGCCTACAAAATTTGCGGGCCACTGTTTATTTGTCTATGCGGTGTACAGCCCTACTGCTGGTTGCTTCATGCCTAGGTTCAGGGCTCGCGTTATGGCCTACCGAAACTCGGGCAAAAGAGCCAGCGAAGCCCTCTCTCATGGTTGCAGAACCTCGTCTTCAAAGAGATCTTGCTGGGCAATGGATTTTAAAGGGCGGAGTCAGTGTCTCTTTAAGCCCTGCACTTATTGTTGCCATTGAGCGCGGCGTTTCGCTGGAGTTTGAGTCTATTTTTCGCGCCAGACAAACCCGATGGGGGTTCGTAAAACAAATTGTGTATGAGGAAAAGAGGGTAGCAAGGCTTCAGTTCCAGCCACTCACGCGACTGTTTTATGTCTTCAAAGGGGACTCGCCGGTTGCGGCTTTTGATGACCTTACAAAAGCCTTAAGAGCATGCCTGGTGGTGAAGGACTGGCGGGTTGCCTCCTCAGAGCGAGTTTTTGAAGGCCTTGAGCTAAGCCTAAGACTTCGGCTTGATGAAAATGCCCTGCCAAAGCCCCTGCTTATTGGTGCGCTGACCACG
>JAURFZ010000087.1:0-241 GCA_030834045.1 Burkholderiales bacterium | reverse complement strand
TGCGGGTTGATTATCGTCAAGAGACTTTGTCACCATGAGCCTTACCTTACGACTCTCTCTTTTACTTGCTGTTTTAATGGGCGGCGCATTGCTTGCGCTTTTGTCGCAGGCCTCCGAGAGCGAATCTCGGCTCGATGGCTTTTTCTCATGGCTATTGACCGCCAATATTTTTGTGGTGGGTGCAATGGCCGTACTTGCTGTTCTCGTTATTGTGAGGGCTGCAAGGAGGGTTCGTAACAAG
>JAURFZ010000086.1 GCA_030834045.1 Burkholderiales bacterium | reverse complement strand
GAGGTCGGGTATTGCTTGTTCCAAGGCCTGTGTCTGACGCTGTCTGTAAAACGCAAACCCAAAACGGCCTGCCACAAGCAGTAGGCCCAGTACCGCCAAAAAAGTTACAAAGCCCCAGGCCGAAACAAGCAGAAGGACCAGGCCCAACAAGGCAAGACACCGAAGGGACCAGCGCACAAGAAAGGGCTGAAGAAACAACCCCTCTTCTTCAAGCTGCCGAAGTAGATCTGCCTCGGCGCGCACGAGCCCCTTTTGTGCCACAGGAGCCACAAGCCAGACGACTACAGCCGCAAGCAGCGATGAAATGACAACAACGGTTAGAAGAGCCATCTGCATTAAAGCCACCCCGCGGCATTGGCCTGAGGCAGGAGACCGTCTCGAAAACCATTTCTCAGACTAAAGACCTCCTCTATTTGTATGGTCCCCGACTCCATGCCCGCGACTTCAACAATCTCGGAGATCGTTCGCTGGCCTCCGGTAAGACGCTGCTGATGAACCACCAGGTGGACAGCGGAGGCAATCTGCTCTCGAATGGCTCGCAAAGGAAGTTCGAACCCCGCCATCATGACCATGACTTCAATGCGCGAAAGGGCATCACGCGGTGTGTTTGCGTGTACGGTGGTTAAGGAGCCTTCATGGCCAGTGTTCATGGCCTGCAGCATGTCCAGGGCCTCGCCGCCGCGGCACTCCCCGACCACAATTCGATCGGGGCGCATACGCAGCGCATTTCGAACAAGGTCGCGAATGGAGATCTGACCTTGGCCTTCTTGATTTGCCTCTCGGGCTTCAAGCGCAACAACGTTCTGACTCTTGAGGTGCAGCTCCGCTGCATCTTCAACGCTTACAATGCGCTCGGCCTTGGGGATTTGCATGGCAAGCGCCCGCAGCAATGTCGTTTTGCCCGAGCCTGTCCCACCCGAAACAACAATATTGCGGCCCGACTCAACGGCCTCAACAAGGTAGTCAACAACCCGCGAATCAAGGCCTGAGGCCTTTGCAAGATCAGCCAGCGAGAAGGCCTGCGCACGATACTTTCGAATGGTGATGGATGGCGCACCAATGGCCGGTGGCGAGAGAACGGCGTTAACACGTGACCCATCCGCAAGCCGACCGTCGGCCATAGGATGCCCATCGTCAATGCGTCGGCCCATCGGAATAAAGATACGGTCAATCACGCGTCGCAGCTCATCAACCCCAGCAAAACCAAGCCCCGCAGGCTGGCACTGCCCATTGCGCTCAACAAAGACCTGGCTGGGTCCGTTCACCATAATCTCCGTGATTGAGCCATCACGCATCAGTTCTTCAAGAGGACCAAGCCCCACAAGATCAGCAACCAGCTCCGCTTCGAGCTGACGTTTCTGATGGGCGGTGAGTTCGTCTAACTGTGCCTTAAGCTCGGAACGAATAAGGGCAAGGGTTTCTGTGCGAACGCTTTCTTCCGTAAGGGTGCCCCAGTCGCGACGACGCGAATCTAAGACCTCTCGCATGAGCTTGAGGCACTGACCTTTAAGCGAGGCACTAACAAAAGCATGGGGCAAAGGGACGGGCGCCTGCACAACGCGATGATCAAGGTCTAGGTCGGTAAGCCCTGGTGCAGGAGAGGGCCTGCAGGCCGCATCGTTGACAAGCATGCCCAGCGATTTCGAATGCGCTGCGGGGGCAATGTCGGCCCCAAGGGCCGGATCAAGTTCAATACGTGTGACGCGAAACCGCCAAAGCCCAAAGGCCAGCTCATCGCCCAGCGCAAGAGGACCATAGTCTGCAATGCGACTGCCATTGACACGCGTTCCTGCCAGAAGTCCCGCGTCTTTCACAAAGTAGC
Source organism: Burkholderiales bacterium (assembly GCA_030834045.1). Taxonomy (GTDB): domain Bacteria; phylum Pseudomonadota; class Gammaproteobacteria; order Burkholderiales; family Burkholderiaceae_A; genus Hahnella. The sequence continues at coordinate 4,217 of JAURFZ010000086.1, read as the reverse complement.
CCGAGGGGCGCTTCTCGACAAAGGCATGCTGACCGCCCATGGCAAGCCCGGTGACTCGAAGGCTGCACTGTTTTGCAGAGCCAATGACAATGCGTGAAGCGCTAAAAGCCTTTACACCCTGGTCTTCAAGGCCACGGTAGCTGCGAAATTCAATCATGGCGAACCTCCTGTGCTTGCTCGTCCTGGTTGAGGCTGGGCGTGTCCTGTGATTTGGCCTTGACATCAATACCCCCCATGCCGCGCTTAGCCTTGTGGTCTTCAGCCCAGGCCTCTTTCTGGCGATGAAAGGCATCGTTGGGTTGGATGAGGCGCGGGGTCACCATGACAACCATCTCACTGCGACGGTCTTGGAAATCTTTCGAGCGGAACAAGGCCCCAAGCACCGGAATACTTCCCAGCCCCTTCACCTGGTCATTAAGCCTGCTTACCTCCTCCGATATAAGGCCTGACATCACAAGCGTCTCACCCTCACGAAGGTTGACCTGGGTCTCGGTCATGCGTGACAAAAAGCCAGGCAACTCACCCACGCGAATGGCCGGGTCCACGGTTGAGAGTTCGGTTGTGACCGTGGCAGAAATAACCCCAGCCTCTGTTACAAGGGGTGCAATTTCAAAGCGAATGCCATAGGGCTTGAACTGAACCGTGCTTGAGCCCAGTGAGCTGGTTACAGGCAAGGGAATTTCACCGCCTGCTAGAAACTTCGCAACACCGCCACTGCGCGTTGAAAGAATAGGCTCGGCAAGAACCACCGCATCGCCCGATTGTTCCATGAAGTTAATGACCGACATGAGCGTGGACTGCATGCCAAAGTACATGGCAAACGGCGATACGCGAGGGCTGTTCGCGGCTGAATCGAGCCCAGGGAAATTGGCCGAGATGTTGGGCTGGCCATCGGTAAGAAGCCCATCACTGGTTGGCCGGAACTGGCTGTTGGTGCGGAAGTCACCCACCAAACCCACCATGGGCCCTGCCATACTTTTCTGCCACTGAATACCAACATTTTCAAGCGCGTTCTTTTTAACCTCAAGAAAGCGAACCTCCATGGCAATCATGGGTTCGGTACCCTCGGCGCGCACAAGGTTCACAAGCTTGGCATTGCGTTCCGCAATGGCCTTTAGGCGACTGGCCTGCTCACTGGAGTCGGCCTGGCCCGAGACCACCAGTTGGTCGCCCACGGGAAGAACCTGCACCGATTTCGAATCACCCACCGCACGGCGCACCTCGCCCTGCATGCGCTTGGCGGCAACCGACTCCACCTCCACCAACTGCCGAACCCCTTGCATGCCTTTGGCCCAGATAAGCAGGCTGGTCTGCCCAGGTTGCTTGCCCACCAGAACAACCGATCCATCGGCAAGAGGCTGCGCCGTAACCAGCCTGCCATCTGCCACCACCACACGGCTAAGCCCTTCGAACCGCAGCACCTCGGCCTGGCCAACCGCAAGCCGTGTCGTGTCGGTGAAACGTGCAGGCATTGGGCTTTCCGAGGCGTAAGACACCGACGCACTGCTAACGAAGAGGCCAGCAGCCACCGCGAGGGCTAGGCCAGCAAGTCTGCTGAGGCTTTGTCTGTAAATGGAATATGTCATTGCGCCTCTCCCAATCCAGAATGAACGATGACTTCAACCGGCTTTTGCTTCACCTGAGCATTGCCGTCACCGCCGCGACCCCGCCCATGGCCATGGTCAGGGCCATGGCCCAGCTTCAAGCTCGAAGGATCGGGCCGCAGCAGGGCAACAACACGCCCAAGACTCTGCGCAGACAGTACCGACTCCACCAAGGCAGCAGGCACCTCAAGCGTGAGGCTGCTGTACCGGTCTGTGGAGCTCTCGGATAGGCGTTTCGATGAAGACTGCGCCTGATACCTGCCGCCAACGGCCACCACCTCTAAAGCCTCCGCAAGCAGACGCGCATGCGAGGCATCTTGCGACTGATGGGTAATGACCTGAACCTCGGGAGAGGTGACCGCGAGAGGCGCAATGGTTGCCGCCGACCAGAGGTCGACACGATCACCCACGCGTATGAGCCCGGAGACCGAGGAGGTTTCATCGGCAGGAATGCTTAGCAGCCGATAACCTGATCGAGCCTGCGGGTACCCCACAGCCACCTGCGGCTCTGCCAGATCGGCCATTGAAAGGGGCGCGCCCGAGGCAACGGCGCGAACCAGTTCACGCCCCAAAGCGGCATCAAGCGTCTGCTCCGAGACGGCATCGGGTAGAACCCAGGCCTGTGGAAGCTCACGAATGGCAAGTAACGATTCAGACAAAATAAGGCCAGGTGACAAAGGCTTTGCTGCAACAACAACCGGAACAAGTTTTTCCGAGACAAGAATTTCCGAACGCAGCCTTTCCTCGGCCTGTGCAAGATGGCTGTAACTAAGCCACCCTGCAGCCAGACCCAGTCCAAGGGCAAAAACAGCAATCCAGAAGCGTGGCCGGTAAACGGCATCACGCAGGCTTTGCAAGATGCTCTGCATGGTTAACCTCCGAGTTAGACAAAAGGGATGGAAAGAAAAAAGCTAAAACGCAGCCAGAGCTGATCGAAGGCAGCCGGCCAGTCATTGCGCAGGACCGCAAAAAGAGACAGCCCAACCAGCAGGCTGCCAAGCAGGTAATCCAATGAGGCTGACCCCCGAGGCACTGCAAGCTGGGAGTGGCTCATTGCGGCATCTCCGGGCCAGACTGATGCAGGCTGACGTGGAACCAGCCCTCGCCTTCAACACGCAAAGTGATAAGGCCTTGGACGCCCTCCTTGCCTTGAAAGTGACTGATCCAAAAGCGCTGCTCGGAGTCGCTAGCACGGTCCTCCTTTACATCGCCAGGCTGTTCACCGGCGAGCCGCCCGCGCTCACGCTGATGGGCTTCATGAAGAGAGCTGCCGTGGGCAGGTCGGATACGAAGCCATTTCTGATCGCCCACATGAAAGACCTGCTCCTGCCGGGTCCCTTTTACAGGCGCAGGCGTAACCGCTTGCAGTGGAAGCCGAACACGCCAGCCGTGACCCGATGGGCCCGACCAACGACTCCACTGCTCTGCTTCCCATGCACCCTTATGAAGGGATGCCACGACACACCAATCACCGACCTGATGGTCAAAGACATGACGGCCTTCGGCGCGCCACTGCTTGGAGGTCTGGTCGCGGGCGATGCAGCCCTGCAGGGGCGACTCCAGCCATTTGAAGTCAGCAAGGCCACCAAAAAGCAGACCAGAAAATAAAATGGCAGACAATCCTTCGGGCATTAGGGTTCTCCTAAAGAAGCACGCAGTCCGACTTGCGAATCTGGGCTTAGGGTTCCGGGGAAAGGGGTAAGACGCGAGACCTGATGAAACTCGTTGCGTAGGCTTCGACTGCCCGATTCAAGACTGATGGCCTCAAAGGCTGGCATTAAGACGCGCAGCGCAGGCCAGTAGCCCGCATCGTTTACCGATGACACGGTATTGGAAGGGTTCTGGCCCTGCTGAATGCGATGCAGGGTGAGCGCCTGCGAGGACGACGACCAGTCTTCGGCAATCAGAGCGACGCGGGCTTCGGTCTTAAGCGCCGCTTCGTCCTGAAGACCGAACTGCGCGCGATAACGCTGGGTACCCGAGGGCTCTGAGGTTGCTGCAATTCGAGCGAATCGTCGGGACTCGGGCAATGCGAAAACACCCGCCGCAGCATTCTGACTGGCCTGGGCAAGTGAGCCAAAAATTTGGCCGGTCATGGACTTCGCAGAGACCTGAACAATGGGCTGATCGAACTGAGTGACAACCTTGCTTTCGCGAAGACCCTGCCCCTTTAAGGTGCCCGCCTCCTCGCCCGGCTCTTGATGACAGGCATTTGAAAGAACCGCACAACGTTGAACCATCTGCCAGGCTTGTGTCGGTGCAGCCTGACCTGAAAGGCCCTGACTGAAAAGAAAGACCACCGCCACCAAAAACAAGGCAAGCAATGCAAGAACGCTCAGGCCCTCAATAAGGGCCTGGCCACTGGGTTGACTAGGCATTTAGTTTTCCTTACGTGCGTTGGCGACGGCAAGCGCAGCCGCCTGGTCTGCCAGGCTTGAAGAGACCCGCTGCACGCGCCAAAAGGGGAGGAAAAGGTTGGGCAGATTCTGGCCCTTAAGATCAACAAAGCGGACCTCGGCAGTCGAGAGCGACCAGAGCGCGCTGCCCATGGCCTGCGTGGTGAGGCTTTGACTGCTCTGAGCAAAAAGACGATCGGCCAGCGTGTTGCGGGCC
>JAURFZ010000085.1 GCA_030834045.1 Burkholderiales bacterium | reverse complement strand
AGTGCCCTTGGTGTGAGCCTGATGCTTATCACCAACGTACTCTTGTTTGGCGTTGTGGGTGCTGCAGTCTGGGCTGTGCAAATGATGTGGATCCCGTTTTTTGCAGCGGGCGTGGTCAATGGAATTGCGCACTTCTGGGGTTACCGGAATTTCAAAAGCCCCGACACCAGTGCCAACCTCATTCCTTGGGGCATTCTTATTGGTGGGGAAGAGCTGCACAACAATCATCATGCACATGCAACGTCACCTAAATTAAGCTCACGCTGGTACGAATTTGATATTGGCTGGATGTACATACGAATTCTCCAGGTCTTGGGGCTTGCAAGGCCTCGTTCGCTGCCGATGTCTGATGTTGCAGTCAACCCCAACAAGGTCGAGATCGATGCGGCAACCATCCAGGCCATTCTTTCTAGCAAGTACGAACTCATGGCCCGGCTTTCTAAGCGAGTTCAAAAGTTTCAGGCAAGTGTTTCGAATACCAATGCTTTTTCAGACCTTGCTCGCACAGCAGGCCAGCTTCGTGTTGATTTTGAGGCCATCTGGTCACAAAGAGCTTTATCGGTTGATCAGACTATTGAAGCGGTTCAGCAGTGGTGTCAGAGGGCCGAGGCCAGCGGAATTTCCGCTTGTGCAGAGTTTGCACGGCGATTGCGGATGATGACGGTGAAGTCAGCGATTTAAGCGTGTAGCTTATTGGGAGCTGACGGCCTTAGCGTTTGTAAATACGCCTGCCGTTTGCCTCCGTAATTACTGTACGAGATGTTTCCGGCCTCAAAATAAGGCGAAGACCTTCTTTTAGCTGGGCCACACTTCGGTTAAGCGCTTTAAGGTCGACCACTCGAACGCGCCACCTCTTCGCAATGGACTGCCAGGTTTCATTTCGACGCACCAGGTGCGTTTTCGCGGGAACGTATTCCCGTTCAATGGTGCGCGCTCCTTTAAAGCTCGCCAGTGTCGTTTCAAGCGAGGCATCGTTACTGGGTTGCGCCGCGACAGGCGCAAGCAAAACAGTACCCGGCAGCAAATTCACTTTCCCATTCTTTAAGCTGTTGGCCTTTGCTAAGTCGTCGGCCGATACCCCTGCGCGCGCGCCAATCGACTTTAGCGAATCCCCCCTTTTCATGGTGTAGGGCTTCCAGGTAACCAGCGGTAGGCCTTTGGTTAGGTGGTCTGCGAGTTTAGTATTGAACCGATCAACATTTTCAATGGGCAAAACAATACGATTTGTTCTACTTATCTCGATAACAGGCCGTCGCAGGTGAGGGTTAAGTGCCTGAAAGTCTTGTAGGTCAAGCTCTGCAAGCTCGGCAGCGAGTTTTAGGTCAATGGACTGGGTTTTATCGATGACAGCAAAGTAGGGGCGGTTTTCAACATAGGGCAGGGTAAGACCGAAGTCCTGGGGGCTCTCAAGAATGTCACGAAGGGCGATGAGTTGAGGCACGTAATTGCGTGTCTCTCGGGGCATACGAAGGTTCAGGTAGTCGGCGGGCTTTCCTGCTGCCTTGTTACGTCGAACAGCTCGACCAACCGCGCCCTCGCCCCAGTTGTAGGACGCCAGGGCCAGGAACCAGTCGTTGTCATGAAGGGCGTAGATTTTCTCGAGGTAGTCCAGTGCAGCCCGGGTCGATTCAATCACGTCTCGCCGCTCGTCCATCCACCAGTCTTGAGAGAGTTCATAGATGCGGCCAGTGGATGGAATGAACTGCCAAAGGCCTGCAGCCTTCGCGTGTGAGGTGGCCTGAGGGTTGTAGGCACTCTCTACAATCGGAAGCAGTGCAAGTTCCATAGGCAGTCCACGTGCTTCGATTTCTTCAACAATATGGTGCAGATAAGGCCCACCGCGCGCGAAGACCCGGTTGAGGTAGTCGGGGTTCGAGGAAAACCGTTTGATAAAGGGCTTAATACGCGAACGTGGCATATCGGGCATGGCAAAGCCCGACCGAATTCGATCGATCAGGTTGTCGTAGGCTGGGGTTGTGCCAATAAGCGTTTCGGTTGGGTCGCTGGCAGCTGGAAGCGCCTCTTGCGGCTTGGCTGGGGCCGTTACGCCCGCTGAACTGCTTGTCCCTATTGGGTTGGCTTTCTCAACGTTTTCTGCGATTGCGTTTGAAACAGGAGCAGATTCATTGACCTGGGAGGTCTGCGTTGTTGCGCAGCCCGAGAGCAGTGTTAGAGCCCCAAAGACAAGGAGTGGGAAGGCTTTCATCGGTGGATTTTATAGCTAACTTTTAGTTTGGCCTAAATTGGTCCTTGGCCTGCCGCAGACGGCCAAACGCCATTGCACTGGCGCATCCTAAAAAGGGGTTCGTGAGCAGCTCTTCGGCGATGGTCGAGGGCAGGGTTAGCCTGTTCTGGCTGCGTAGGCCTTGAACCTTGATGAGCCGCTCGCGAATGGCCTGCGAATCGGGATGGATCGCCTTTGCAAAAAGTAGGTTGCCAAGCGTGTATTCATGGGCGCAATAAATGCGGGCCTGCGGGGGCAAGTGGGCCAGCCGGTTCAATGAATGGAACATCTGCTCTGCGGTTCCTCCAAGCAGGCGACCACAGCCCGCAGCAAAGAGCGTATCGCCGCAAAACACAGCTGCAGGCTGGTCGCCTTCCTCATTCAACAGGTAGGCAAGATGATCGCGCGTATGCCCGGGTACAAAGAGCACCTGCAGTGTTAGCCCAAGCGTGTTGAGACGAATCTGGCTTGCCTCATGAACAATCGATGTCACACCTTTCTCTAGACATGACTGAGGCCCATAGACAGTAGGCGCCTGACCATAGCTGGTTAGGCAGTAGTCAACAAGCTCTTTAATTCCACCGGTGTGGTCTCCATGGTGGTGGGTAATCAGTACACCGGTGAGGACCTTCTGATTGGCTTTTAACCAGCGAATAACGGGCATAGCCTCACCGGGGTCCACCACAACAACCTCGTCTGTTTCATCACGGTTTAGGCACCAGATCAGGTTGTCGTCGAAGGCGTGTATGGGGCTAATGCTTGGGGGAGCATTAAAAATTGTCATGGGCTCGGTTGATAATAGGGGCTCTTTCCCTATCCTACGTGATTAAGCGATTCCATGCCTTTACCTTTAGCCCTCTCTCTGAACCTGCCGAACCCCTACCAGTCGTGGGCGCCTTGGCTTAAAAGCCCTTCAGGCCAGGCATTGCTTGCGATTGAGCGCCGTTGGCTTGAGCAGCGACTTGTCGATCAGTTTGGCTATCACGCCCTGCAGGTTGGCCCGTCCGAGATTAATGCGCTGGCATCGAATCGAATGCTCTGTAAGGCAAGGATCAGTTTTTTTGCTCCGCAGCCCGGCGACTCGGATGAGGAGGACCAGCAGCTTGTCTGCCATCCCGATGCCTTACCGGTCGAGTCGGAGTCCGTTGACCTGGTCGTCCTTGTCCATTGTCTTGAGCTTGTATCGGACCCACACAGCCTGCTTCGCGAGGCTGAGCGCGTGCTTATTCCCGAGGGTCGCCTGGTTGTTTTGGGTTTCAATCCGTACAGCCTGTGGGCGCTTCACCAACCCCTGGCGACGCGCTACTTTCCGCCTGCTGAGAATCCTTGGCTAAGCCTTGGGCGCTTGAAAGACTGGTGCCGTGTGCTGGGCATGACACCCGATGGCGGCTCTGCTGCCTTGTATCGGCCGATTCTTTCAAAGCCTCGGTGGTGGGATCGGCTCGCCTGGCTTGAGGCTGCGGGAAACCGTTGGTGGCCGGGTCTTGGGGCCATCTACCTCTTGTCTGCAGTGAAGCGCCGCGAGGGCATGCGAATGATGAAGACAAACTGGCGCCAGCGACGAGCGTCAGCCTCCTCGCAGGTTGTGGTTGGCTCCAGTGTGAGGACCAGTGAGTGACAGAAAAGCCAAAGGTTGATCTCTATTCCGATGGGGCCTGCAAGGGCAACCCGGGTCCCGGCGGCTGGGGAGCTCTTCTTTGTTGTAAGGGCAGGGAGCGCGAGCTTTTCGGAGGGGAGCGCCTCACCACGAACAATCGAATGGAGTTAACAGCAGTGATTCACGGGCTCAACGCACTTACTATGCCCAGTGAGGTTACGATTTTCACAGACTCGCAGTACGTCAAGAATGGCATTGAGCAATGGATTTCCCAGTGGAAGGCACGGGGTTGGCGCACCAGCACGGGTAAGCCTGTAGCCAACCAGGATTTGTGGGTTCTTCTTGAAGAGGCCTTGCAGAGGCATGCCGTGCAATGGCGCTGGGTGAAGGGCCATGCGGGGCATTATGGCAACGAGCGCGCCGACAGCCTTGCCAACAGCGGCGTACCCACGGCCGATTAACTTGGTATGCTCCAAGGCTGAAGAAGCCAAGATAAACGTCTAATTTGTCATTTTTTTCCATGACCATGCTCCTCTCATCAACTCATTAAGCAGTAAAGGACAGCCAAGCCTTGCGTTTTAATTTGCGTCTATTTGTTGTCTTGCTTATTGGGCTCACCTTACTACTGCTCGTTGCATACCGAATGGGCTGGCTTGACCAGCTCATGTCTGCGCCGGAGGCTTCAACGCAGGCGCAGGCGCAGGGCAGCCAGGGGCCTCAGGCAACAAAAGGGCCTCCCGGGCCTGGCGGGTCGGGGCAGGGAGGTCGGCCGGCCATGTCGACACCGGTAGAGGTGGCCAAGGTTGTGCGCCGAGAAGTCTCTGACATGCTCAGGGTGACAGGCGAGTTCAAGGCGACCGATCGGGTTGACCTGCGGCCGGAAATTGCTGGGCGAATTGTCGAGCTTGGTTTTCGTGACGGCCAGAAAGTCTCGGTGGGCCAGATTCTGGTGAAGCTTGACGACAGCCTGCTTAGGGCAGAGTACGCCCAGGCAAAGGCTGAGGCAGATCTTGCTGAATCCAATTTTGCAAGGGCAAAAGAACTTTTTGATCGCCAGTTCATTAGCCCGCGAGGTCTGGATGAGGCCAAGGCCAATGCCGCTGTGGCCAAGGCAAGGCGAGACCTTAGTTTTGCTCGACTTGCCCGCACAGAAATTCGAGCCCCCTTCGCGGGCCGAGCCGGGCTTAAGGACTGGAGCATCGGGGACTATGTAAAAGAAGGCGAGCGCTTGGTGACCATTGAGGACACTGAACGCATGCACTTCGATTTCCGAGTGCCAGAGCGCTTTGCCAGTCAGGTCTCTGTAGGACAGGCTCTAAGCATTCAGACTGAAGGGGTCCGCGAGGATCGTTTGTATCGTGTCAGTGCCGTGGATGTTGAAGTCGATCAGAACGGCCGGTTTTTGCGGGTAAGGGCTGTTACACCAAACTCGGATGGGCGATGGAAGTCAGGAATGTTTGGCCGTGCGGGTCTGCGTCTGAAAACAATTGACAACGGACTGCTCGTTTCGGAAGAGGCCCTCGTGGGGGATAGGGAAGGCTTCTTTGTTTGGAAGGTTTTGGAGGGTAAGGCTCAGAAGGTCCGAATTGAATTGGGTATTCGCCTTGAAAAGGAGGTGCAGGTCGTGCGGGGCCTGGCCGAAGGCGATGAGGTTGTGATTGCTGGGCAGCTCAAAATTCGTGCCCCGGGCCAAGACGTTCGAGTTCTTAACGCCCCCGGTAGTAAAAAGCCCTAAGCCTAAGAATGAGACTCTCTCAGGTCTGTATTGACCGTCCCGTTTTTGCAACGGTACTGTCGCTTATTTTGATGCTGCTGGGTCTCGTGAGCCTTGATCGACTCTCGGTTCGCGAGTACCCCCAAATTGAAGAGCCCATTGTTACCGTAAGCACCGATTACCGAGGTGCCTCACCCGAGATCATCGAATCGCAGGTAACCAAGCCGCTTGAGGACTCCATTGCCGGCATCGAGGGCATTGAGGTTCTCACCTCCATTTCACGCTCAGAGCGGTCGCAGATTACCGTACGTTTCAAGCTTGATCGCGACCCCGACAGTGCTGCCTCCGATGTACGCGACCGTGTGGCAAGGGTTCGCTCGCGCCTTCCCGAAGAGGTAAGTGAATCGGTCATTTCGAAGGTGGAGGCCGATGCGCAGCCCATTATCTGGCTCACCTTCAACAGCGAATCCATGTCCTTAATGGACCTCTCTGACCTTGCCAATAGGGTGGTTAAGCCCAGACTGCAG
>JAURFZ010000084.1 GCA_030834045.1 Burkholderiales bacterium | reverse complement strand
ACTCCGGCCTTGTAGCGCTTGGTGAAGTCGTCGCGCTCGAGCATGCGGGCCACGGTGGCCTGGGCGGCAAGCCGAATCATGCCCTGGGAACCCAGTGCCTCGCACCATTCCGAGTTCTTGCGTACCTCGGTCTTGTTGGGATCAAGGACAAGACTGGCCTGCTGAAAATAGGTCTGGGCGTTGACCGCAATGTCCTCCGCCGTTAATGGCGGGCGCGTGGCATTGCGACCCGTTGGGTCTCCAATGAGCGCAGTGAAGTCTCCCACAAGAAAAATAACCTGATGGCCCAGATCTTGAAGCTGGCGAAGCTTGGTGAGTACAACGGTATGGCCCAGATGCAGGTCGGGCGCTGTTGGGTCGAGACCAAGTTTCACGCGAAGGGGAGTCTTCGTCGCATGGGCGCGCAAGAGCTTCTTCTGCAACTCGGTCTCCACGAGAATTTCATCACTGCCCCGGGCAATAACCGCCATGGCCTGCTCGACCTCGGGGGGCAGGCTGGCAGAGGCGGAAATGTCCGACGCGCCCTGGGCACCTGGTGAGGCCTGCGTGCCGGAAGAGACTGGGCCCTGCGTCGCGTCTGAGGGGTGAGATAAGGAAGGGGGCATGGCTGATAATGACGTTAGGAACTACAATTCTACGGTTATGAAGACAAGCACGCTCCGCTTCTGGATCTACGGCACCGCAGCCTTTGGAATTTCAATGGCGAGCATCACCAGTCTCGGTATCTCCACCGTCAGCGATGCCGAATCAAAGATGCTCGCTCAGCCCGTGGTTAAGTTACTTGAGACGCCTTCTTTAAAGTCACAACTCAAGGCGCTTGAGACCCATGGCCTGGAGCTCGCCCGCGAGGACGAGGTGTTGGCCAGTGACACCATTGCCAGTCTTTTTGAAAGGCTGGGTGTCGAGGACTCCCAGGCGCTTATTTACCTTGCGGCAAACAAGACTAACGCCGCGGTCCTTAAGGCCAATGTGGGCAAGACAGCCCTGGTTCATACCGACATTAACGGCAGCCTGCTTCGGCTTCAGCTTGTGAACGGCCAGGATACCTGGGTGGTGGAGCGAACCGGAGAGGGGCAGTTTGCAACCCGTATTGGCCAGGCGGGGGTCGAAACCGTCACCGAACATCGGTCGGTTATGGTGGGCAAGTCCTTTTTTAACGCCATGGACCAAGCCGGCGTTCCAAGTCCCATTACAGAAGACGTCGTCAACCTTTTTGAATCAGACCTCGACTTTCGTCGCCAGGTGCAGCCCGGTGACAAGGTTCGAGTGATTTACGAGAGCAAGAAGGTGGCGGGCCGCGAGATTGGCGACTTCAGGCTAGTTGCTGTTCGATTCGAGGCCACAGGCGCCTCTTACGAGGCCTTGTTCTTCAATGCAGGCAATGACGGCAAGGGTAATTATTACGATGCCGAAGGCAAGTCGGTGAAGCGGGGCTTTCTTGCTGCGCCCTTGCGCTACACGCGAATTAGTTCAAGCTTTTCACGCTACCGTCTCCACCCCTTGTTTGGTGATCCACGCGCCCACCGGGGCGTGGACTATGCCGCGCCCATTGGAACGCCCGTACGATCGGTGGCCGAAGGTACGATTGTTGCCAGAGGCTGGAATGGTGGCTATGGCAATGCCATTGAAATCCAACACAACGCCCGCTACTCCACCTACTACGCCCACCTCTCGCGCTCTGCGCCAGGCATGGTGGTGGGCCGAGAAGTTCGCATGGGCGAAGTCATTGGCTTTGTTGGTACCACCGGCTGGGCCACAGGCCCGCACCTTCACTACGAGTTCCGAGTGCAAGGTCGGTCGATTGACCCCATTCGAATTGCCCGCGAAAATCCACAGGTGCCAAGCCTCGCGGGTCAAGACCTGCAACGCTTTCTCGTGGTTTCCGCCGACCTGCGCAAGCGCCTAAGTCTTCTTGATAGCGTGAACACGGCCGAGGCAGAGGGCATTCCGGCCGCCGCGGGTCGAAACTCTAACCCCAGTCCAAGGCTTGCAAGGCAATAGCCAAGCTGCGGGGTCGCCTGTCACGGGGGCCGGTGAGTGCCCGCTTTTCCTTGGCATCATGTCTGGGACCAGCCTGGACGCCCTTGATGCGGTTTTAATACGGGTTGAAAAATCGGGCCCCAGTCGTCGAGGGTTTTGGAGCCGGCCCATGCCCGAAGGGCTTCAAGAGGCCTTCCTTCAGTTGCACAACCCGCTCTGCGAGGCCGCATTGCTCAAGGCGCAACAGGCCGCCCTGGCATTTGCATACGAGGTCAGCCAGCTCGTGCATGACGTCAAAAAAGATACCGAGAGCCTTGGTCCTATTCGAGCCGTAGGTGTTCACGGACAGACCATCCTTCATCGCCCCGAGCTTGGCATTAGCCTGCAGCTTAATGCGCCTGCGGTGATTGCTGAACAGACGGGTCTAGTGGTGGTCAGCGATTTTCGATCCGCTGATCTTGCCGCCCAGGGTCAGGGAGCGCCGCTCGTACCACTCTTTCATCAGGCCATTGCACAGGGCGAGACGTCTTGCGACCTGGCGGTTTTAAACCTGGGGGGTATTGCCAACCTCACTCTTATGACCCGCGAGCAGGGCACCCATGCAAGGGCCCGAATTCGTGGCTTTGACACGGGTCCCGCCAACATGCTGATGGACCTTTGGGCCCAAGAAAATGGGCGGGGCCGCTTTGACAGAGATGGGGAACTTGCTCGTGCGGGCAAGGCCAACCAGAGGTTCGTAGACCGATTGATGCAGCATCCGTTTTTCGCCAAAGCGCCTCCTAAGAGTACGGGGCGCGATGACTTTAATGCCGGCTGGCTTCGGCATCAGCTCCAGGCGTTTCAGGCGCCTCTTTCGGTAGCCGACGTTCAGGCAAGTCTTTTGGCCCTAAGCTGCCAGTCCATTGCAAGGGCCCTTCCCCGCAGCACACAAAAGCTTTTCCTCTGTGGTGGAGGGGCGAAGAACCCTGGCTTTATTCAAGGTCTGCAACATGCCCTCGGGCAGGATGCCGCAAGGGACCCCTGCGAGGTTCAGACCACAGACCACCTGGGCTGGGCTGTGGAAGAGGTTGAGGCAGCGGCCTTCGCCTGGCTTGCCTACTTACGCCTGACCGCCCAGCCAGGCAACTGCCCCGAGGTGACAGGTGCGCTTGGACCGCGATGTCTCGGCAGTGTCACCGGACCCGCCCAGCCCTGGGACGCATAAAACCAGAACTAGGCGGCCTGGGCTGCAAGAACCCTGCGCGAGCGAACGCCTTCGGCAAGCCGCTCGAGAATTAACAGGCTGTCGTCCCAGCCAATGCAGGCATCGGTAATGCTTTGCCCGTAGGTAAGATCGGCAAGCGTCTGGCCTGTTCGGAGGTCTTGGCGACCGAACACCAGATGGCTTTCAACCATCACACCAAAAATACGTCCATCGCCTTCTGCAAGCTGATCGGCCACAACCTGCGAGACCGGTAGTTGGTTTTCGGGCTTCTTACTGGAATTGCCGTGGCTTAGGTCGATCATGAGGCGGCAGGCTATGTTCGCCGCTGCAGACTCCTGGGCAGCGGCTTCAACGCTGGCCTTGTCATAGTTAGGCGTCTTGCCTCCACGAAGAATGACGTGGCAGTCTTCGTTGCCGGCAGTGGCCACAATCGCTGTGCGGCCTTCGGAGGTAACCGATAAAAAATGATGGGGGTGCGAGGCCGATTTAATGGCATCAAAGGCAATTTTTAAATTTCCATCGGTACCGTTCTTAAAGCCCACAGGACAAGACAGCCCCGAGGCGAGCTCCCGGTGCACCTGAGACTCGGTGGTGCGCGCACCAATGGCGCCCCAGGAGACTAGATCGGCAATGTACTGAGGCGAGATGACATCAAGAAACTCAACGCCAGCGGGCATTCCAATTTCGTTAATTTGGGCCAACAGCTGTCGGCCATGACGCAGACCCGTGTTGATATCAAAACTGTTGTCAAGATGCGGGTCGTTAATAAGTCCCTTCCAACCAACCGTGGTTCGCGGCTTTTCGAAATAGACACGCATCACCACCTCAAGGTCGGCCGAGAAACGCTCGCGTTGCTCAAACAGGCGGTTGGCGTACTCCATGGCAGCCTTTGGATCATGAATGGAGCAAGGCCCAATGATGACAAGCAGTCGGTCATCCATCTCGTGGAGGATGCGGTGAATGGCTTGGCGGGAGCCGAGGACGGTCTGTGCGGCCGAGGCACTAAGGGGCGCTTCGGAAATAAGCTGATCGGGGGTGATCAGCTCTTTGATTTCTCGAATACGAATATTGGATGTGATAGTCATAGGCTTTAGTGTAGCCCAGGCCGGCCCAGCAACCCTTTCGAGGGTTTAGGCGGGGCTGCCGTGCAGGGCCTCGTCAAGCCATTCCAGCCAGTGCTGAACGGTGAGATGACTGCCCGACTGAAGATGCCCAATGCAGCCCACATTGGCCGAGAGAATACGATCGGGACCCGCGGCAGACAGCGCTTGAACTTTATTATCCCGAAGGGTTTTGGCCAAGGCCGGTTGCAAGACCGAATAGGTGCCTGCCGAGCCGCAACACAAGTGGCTATCGGCCACAGGCAAAACCGTAACATCGAGCTGGGTTAAAAAGGCTTCGACCTCACCTCGACACTTCATGCCGTGCTGTTGGGTGCAGGGCGCGTGGTAGCTGACCTTGGGAGCCTTGGGCCTTGTTCGGTTCTGCCCCAAGATCTCTTGAAGCCGAGGCAGCATGGGTTGAAGAAAAACAACTGGGTCAAGGGCGTGGTCAGCGACATAGGCAGCCTTCTCGCAATAGGCGGGATCGTCTGCCAATAGATGGCCGTAGTCTTTCACCATTACTGCGCAGCCCGAGGCATTCACAAGCACGGCCTCAAAGTCCCCCGACTGCAGTAGCGGCCACCAGGCATCGATGTTGCGACGTGCTTGGTTTAGGGCACCGTCGGAGTCGGCAAGGTGATGGCGAACCGCCCCACAGCAGCCCGAGGTCTGCACCACAACGGCCTGAACCTCAAGGGCATCGAGCACCCAGGCCGTTGCAAGGTCAATGTTCGGCAGAAGGCTGGGCTGAACACAACCGTTTAAAAGAATCACTTTACGCGCATGGCTGTTGGACGGCCATGCTCGACGGGGCCTTTCTCCCATGGGCAGCTTGCTTGCCAGGAGATCGGGGAGAAACGACTTAAGGCGGCTGCCCAGCCGCACGGCCGGCCCAAAAAGGGGCGAGGTGAGCCCCTCTCGAAGCAGCCCGCGCGCCAGACGCTGGCCTATTGGGCGCCTGACTTTTTTTTCAATGAACTCGCGCCCAATATCAACCAGCCGCCCGTACTCCACACCTGAAGGGCAGGTGGTCTCGCAGTTGCGGCAGGTTAGGCAACGATCGAGGTGCTGCTGGGTCTCGCGCGTAACGGACTCGCCCTCGAGCATCTGTTTAATGAGGTAGATACGTCCCCTGGGGCCGTCACGCTCATCGCCAAGCAGTTGGTAGGTTGGGCAGGTTGCCGTGCAAAAACCGCAGTGGACGCAGCGCCGAACAATATCGGCGGCCTCGTTGGCCTTGCGGTCGGACACAAGGTCTTGGCTGAGCTCGATTTCCATGAGGAGAGCCCCTTATAGGCTTGGGTAGAGACGACCGGGGTTAAAGACACGCTGTGGATCGAGTTCGTTCTTCAGTCGAACATGAAGCCGGTGAAGCACAGGGCTTAAGGGCGTAAAACGGGGGGCAAGTGTAGGGTCGGTGACCGATTGGGCAGGCCGGTAAAGCGTGGCATGGCCACCATGGTCTTGGGCAAGCTGCTGCATTTGAGCCGCAGGCTTTGCGGACCAGACCCATCGCAGGCCGGCGGCCCATTCCAACACACAGCCTCGCGGCTCGTCCTGCAGGCTGGCGAGGGCTGGTGTGCTTCCCGGCAACGAAAGCCGCCAGAGCGAGAGCATTGAAGGGGAGGCCTCGGGCTGGAAAAACTTATGGGTCTGGTCGCGCAGACTTAGCCAGAAGGCCTGGGCTGCGGACTCGGGCAAGACCTGAGCACCGCGCTGGGTTGTAAATAATTCAAGGGCTGCGTTGACGGCCGCCTTGGCTCCCGAGAACCGCAGACTCAGACGACCCAGAGCAGTCCCGGGCTCTGCCTGCTC
>JAURFZ010000083.1 GCA_030834045.1 Burkholderiales bacterium | reverse complement strand
ACTTTTTGTATTAAATAAACTGTCACCGAGAATAAAGAATCGTAAAGGGCCCGGCCGCCCACGCATTAAGCCTGAGACCGAGCGCCTGATTCTTGAGATGGCTCAGCGTGGCCGCAGCTGGGGCGCCAAACCTTCTTCATGATGGGGATAAGAAGTACTGCAGAGGTTTCCGCAGGCTGCTAAAGGATGCAGGGGTTCGCCCTGTACGCCTGCCCCCCTACAGTCCAAACCTCAATGCCTTTGCCGAACGCTGGGTGAAGTCGATTAAGACGGAGTGTTTGCAGTTTTATTGCCCAATGACTCGGGCCTCGGTGGAGTACGTGATAAAGCAGTACGTGGCCCATTACAACGCAGAGCGCACGCATCAGGGTCTTCATAACCAGGTTCTTGGCCCCCAAGACGCCCCAAAAAACACGAATCGCCCAATAAAAATGAGTCCCGACTCGCTGGATTGCTGCCCTACTACCACCGAGAACTTCAAGCCCATCAGTAACTTCGCTTCCGTTACACGCCCAAATCGTGTGAGCGAGTTTTTTGACAGTACGGGTGCAAAAGTTGCCGGGCCACACACAGGTTCAAACCACTCAACGCTACGCGCATTTGGCGCCTCAAACACTTTTGCAGGCTAGTAACGAGGCTACAAAAGCCCTGCATTTTATCCTGCGGTGATCGTTCGCTTAGGAATCTGTTTAGTTTGCTAGGCCAAGCGCCTTAAGAATAGGAAGCCGCTTGTCATGAAACTCTTTGGCCTGCTGGGTAAGTTCTTGCAGGTTTTCCTCTGGCGTCTCAAGAGTCTTCTCCTCTTTAATAAGCCTTTGGCCTTGCGAGGCCAGTAACTCCCAGGCTTCTTTAGCCCAGTCCTCGGGTGTTTTCTTGCCCTGGCTGTAGGCCAACAAGAAGAGTTGGCCAAAGCGGCTTACCGGTACACCACCACCGGTGACCGGGCTGGCAAGATACGACAAATCGCCCGTGCCTTTCGACTTCTCTTGAAGATACGCGTTGAGCCTTGCGCTTGTTGGCTTTGCTACGGCTGCCGCCTGACTGGGCTGAACCGAGACCACGTGGCCTGCTCCCATAAGCACCGTAATGGCCTGCACCAACTGGGCGAAGTTAACCTGGCCGCTAAGCTGGGACTCGATCTCACCAAGGCTCAATAGTTTATGGCCCTCGAGCGTATCAAGCACAGGCTTGTAAATGGGCTCATTCAAGGTGGCCTCGCCCAGAGAACCGGTTACTTTTAAAGCAATGTCGTCCCTGGGGTTCACCATAACCACCTGCTGAGCGCGTAAGGCCTTGGCCTGCTCGTAGCTGGTAAGGCGCCGTGCACCCTTCACCCAATAGTCACGACGAAACTGCTGGTTCACCATAAAGTCGCGCACAGTCTGCTGAAACATGGGATCTGGAATTTCAACCAGGAAAGCCTGCTGCTCGGCAGTAAGGTTTACAGCGTCAATGCCATCGAGAAAGTTTGCCGAACAGGCGTACTGCACCTTGGCCGGAGAAAGCCATTCAGCAAGAGTTGCAAAGTGCATGGGATGCCAGTCACGGTTAAAGTACTCGTGGGCCAGGTAGTGCCGGTTCTGCTCCTTCAGTTTGGTAAGCCGTTCACCCACCAGCGGGTTCGCCCTAAGAAACAAAGGGTTGGTGGCCAAGAATTTCTCGGCAAAGTCAATGGCGCCATCGATGCGCGAGACAATGCCGCGTCCTTCCGCACCAAGAATTTCAACATGCTCAGTCATCAGGTGACGCATGGGGGCAAATGCGGCCCAACCCGGCAGGGTGTTGTAAGAAATGTAGAGCACGCCGCCCACTTTGAGTCGCTTCGCAATGAAATCAACAATTACCGCGCGGTTCGCATCCGATATCCAACTCCAAATGCCGTGCAGGCCTATAAAGTCAAACTCGGGTAGGTCAGCCCTTTCAGAGAAGTCTTCAAACGACTGGTCAAAGAGTGAGCAATTAGCCTGGCTTGCTGCTGAGAGCTCTTGCGCAAAGCCCGCCTGCGCGGGGTTGAAGTCGGTTCCCCACCAATTGACTCCAGAGGCTGATGCATGAAGGTTTATGGACAGACCCTGACCGAAGCCCAGTTCGCAGGCTGACGAGATGCTGGGCGGTGCAATGCCCGCAGCAAGGAGGGCAAATGGCACCCGCTGAGGGTTCAGTTCGGTGTAGTAGCCGAAGGTATAGCCTATGTCAGCGACATAGCCAGAGGTCCATGGGTTCATGGGGGTTCCTTGTGGTCAAAAGTTCGTATTCCGGTGGTAGTTTACTGAATAACCTTGACTCCACCGAGTATCAACAACGAAGAGATTAAGTTTGCGATTGCTGTTGGGTCGCTTACTGAATGTCAAGGTATCGGGCATCCTTTGACTGCGGTCGTTTCGCGAATTGGATGCTCGATAGCCTTGCCTGGCGAAATACTTCAGCATCTCGTAGGTGTTGAGTTAATGGGGCTATCCAAGGTTTTCCGTGCTCAAGGGTTGGTAGGCCCTGGCCATGAAGCTGCAGCCCCTCAAAGGCTACAACACTTCCAACAATCGGCAACCCCCACGCCGCAGCCTCAATCACCTTACCTTTTGCGCCTGCCCCGTAGCGCAGTGGGAAGACAGCCAACCGGCTCGTACGGTAAAGCCTTTCTAGGTCCTCGTCCGGTATCCACCCTGTGCAAACGACCCCTGGTATGTTGCTAAAGCGTTTCTCCATGTGTTTACCAACGATGGTGAGGGTGGTCTGGGGAATCTCCGCCCTTAATTCTGGGAACACTTCCTTTAAGAACCACTGCATCGCATCAATGTTTGGAGGGTGGCTTGCCCCGCCCACGAACAAAAGGCCCTTGCGTTGGCTAATGTCGCCGCCGTCATCGGGGTTACCGTCAAGCGGTATCTTGTCGTAGAAAAACAGGGGGACATCCTGAACTTTTTTATCGGGGAACTGCTGTTGAATCCAGTCGCGCTCGGTTGTGCTGGGGGTGTGAATAACGTCCATCTGCGCCATAACCCGCATCTCAATTTCTTTCCACCGCTGCGACTCGGGGCTTGCTCCAACACCACCTTCCACCTCGAACTGACGTTGGGTGCGCACGAAGTGCAGGTCGTGGCACTGATAGAAGCGTTTTGCCTGGGGCGCGAATTCTTTGATTACCGGCAGGTAAGCATCGGCTACATCGGGACGATGAACGTACACGGCATAAAGTGCATGGCCATGCTGCTTCAGCCAGTTGCAGTGCCGAGGCCCGTGCTGGTTGCCGTATAAAACTTCAACGCCAAGGTCTTGAAGCTCTTGGGTGTAGCGATTAGGGTTAAACATATCTGCCGGCGCAAAATGCGCGCTGTAGCCTTGCTGTGTAAACAGCTTGGTGTACATGTAGGTTAGCCGTGCTCCCGCATTGGTGTCATAGGCGGGGACCGTTGTGTCAATAACCAGAACGTGCTGCTTGGCCTGGCTGCGGTCTCGTGCTCTTAGAAGCTCAGCAGGTCCCAGACTATGGTCTTTTCGTAAGGTGGTTAACCACCACTTATAAAAACGTTCTTTATTTATGGCCTGGTAGCGCTTCACACCCTTCGTCACATCGGTGCCGTGGCTAATACCTTCCAGATGAACCACCTGGGCTCTTGGGGTGTAGATGCACTTGAGGCCCAACTTGCGAACACGAAAGGCAAGGTCCGTGTCTTCGTAATAGGCGGGCGCGAATGTTTCATCGAACCCATCCAGTGTCTTCCAAAGCGCCTTAGGAATAAGCAGACAGGCCCCTGAACAGTAATCCACCTCTTTTACATAATTAAACTCCGGGCGGTCGGGCGGCAGGCCACGCCCATAGTTCCAGCCCGAGCCGTCCTGCCAAACAATACCGCCAGCCTCTTGAAGGTAGCCCTGGGCATCAAGCAGCTTGGCCCCAACCAGTCCCACTTTTGGGTCTTGGTCAATAACATCATGAAGTGCAGAAAGCCACTCCGGCTCAACCCAGGTGTCGTTGTTTAGAAAAACAAGCGTCTGGCCCCGGGCATGGGTGGCCCCTGCATTACAGTTCTTAAGAAACCCAAGGTTCTGCGGCTGTCGAATAAACCGCACACCCTTAACCACCTGAGAAAGCTCGATGGTTTCGTCGCTGGAGGCGTCATCAAGTAAAACCACCTCGTAGTCCACGCCCTGTGTGTTCTGAAGAATGGATTGAAGACAGCGGTAGGTGAAGCGCCACTGGTTAAACACTGGAACAAGAATGGAACAGCGTGGAGTTTGAGTTTGCGGAAACTCAAGAACATTCTGCTGCTGCAGTGGCCCTTCAACAGGGGCAAACGCATGGCTGCGGTTCCATAAAGGCTGGCCCGAGCGTTGCGTTAGAAGGCCCGGGCTTAGGGCAAGTTGCAAAAGGGGCTCAATGGTGCCCTCATAAAGATGTCGCCTAAGGCTCTGGGCAGGAAAGACGGTATGGCTGACCTTTTGCAAAACCAAGGAAACCCGCTGCGCAGGTGTCGCTCCCCGGTCTTTAAGGTCTTGGTTGTAGAGCTGGGCTTTTTGCCAAAGGGTTTGTAAGCGCATGAGGGGCTGAGCTAAACCCTCATTCTGCCACCTTCATCTCACGCTTTTCAGCCTCGCCCGATGGCGCAGGCAACGCGGTTTCTAAGTCGACACGAATTAGAGACCCCGTTCTGAAAATAGTAACGGCGGCATCAGCAGAGTGGGTCTGCATAGGGTGGATTCTTTAACAGGTTAGTGAAAACCCTGATCCAGAGGAATCCTCAACCCGTTGATTTGTAACGTTAATAGGGGTAATGTTTTTCGAAACAAAGGGTCTTTACTACTTAAGGAGGTTAACATGGCAGATCCT
Organism: Burkholderiales bacterium; assembly: GCA_030834045.1. GTDB lineage: Bacteria > Pseudomonadota > Gammaproteobacteria > Burkholderiales > Burkholderiaceae_A > Hahnella. The sequence continues at coordinate 1,338 of JAURFZ010000083.1, read as the reverse complement.
AACGTTCCGATGGGCCCAGCGCCTGGAAACGACGCACAACCGCCCAGTCCACCTGCTCCGCCGCCACCCCCCCCTCCACCTGCACCGCCGACGCCACCTACGCCACCTACGCCTGGCCCCGGACCGGTGGGTGAAAAACCACCAGGGGATAAGCCACCAGACGGCAATAACCCACCTGTGAATAATCCAGTTCCTTTGAACCCAGTACCCGGTGTCCCAGGCCAGCCCGGTTCCCCGACGCCTGGAGGGCCAACGTCAGGGTCCAATGTTGGCCCAGACGGGAAGCCTATAAACCCCGCTTTGGACGCCAACGGTAACCCCGTCAACACGCAAACTCCCGGGGGGTCCGGCACGCCCGGCCAACCCAAGCCTGGTACAGGCAGCAATGTGGGCCCGGATGGCAAACCGATTAATCCGTCGCTTGATGCCAATGGCACTCCATTGCCTGAGGGTAAGCCGGTTGGGGGGCCTAATCCTGGAGACCCTAATGGATCGCTACCTCCGCCGCCGCCTCCTGGACTGCCCAAAGAGAAGTTCGATGCCTTTGCCCAGGCCCCCACGGTAGACGATCTATTGTCGCGGCTAGCTGGGGAAAGCTTAGAGGAGATTGGGGCCACCATCTCTGCCGAGCAGGCTGAGGCGATCTTGAGCAAGTACGGCTCAGACCCCAAGTTTCTGGCTTTCATCCAGAGTGGGGGCAAGCCCTCTGGCACGCCCGGCACCCCTGGAGTGCCCACACCGCCTACACCGCCCAAGCCAGCGACGCCGCCCACGGGTAGCAATGTGGGCCCGGATGGCAAGCCGATTAATCCATCGCTCGATGCCAATGGCAATCCATTGCCTGGGGGCAAGCCGGTTGGGCCTACGCCTGGAGTGCCTGGGGGGCCTCCTCCTGGGTTACCCAAAGAGAAGTTCGAGTCGTTAAAGGCCTTTCAAACCGTGGACGAACTTATTGTCAAGCTTGCGGGTGAGAACCTTCAGGAACTCGGAGCCAATATTTCGAATGAGCAGGGTGCCGCAATTATTGCTGCCCTTAGCCCCGCAGAAGTTGATCGACTGGCGAAGTTTATTCAAGAAAAGACCAGCGTCCCAACTACCCCTACGACTCTATCAAATGTTGTAACTGAACCTGTTAACGTCGTTGGCTCGGTAACAGATATTCCAGCAGGTTGAAATTTCTATGAATAAAAAAGGGGGGCGAAAGCCCCCTTTTTCATTACAAAAACTTTCAGCGAGGTTATTTACTTGAGATGCACATTCTACAAGTATCGGCTTCGCCTCAATCAATTACAATCATCCCACGCAGCTTCCCTGCGAGCGTTACGATTGCGCTGATTG
>JAURFZ010000082.1 GCA_030834045.1 Burkholderiales bacterium | reverse complement strand
CCAGGGCCTCTGGACCATTGCCTTTATTACCGGCAAGCCAAGCCATGAAATTGAACACAAGCTGCCTGCGGACTGCGTCAGTATTTACGTGCCCACCACACCCAACCCCACGTCGGGCTTTTTCCTCATGCTGCCGCGGGCAGAGCTCATTCCTCTGTCGATTGGCGTGGATGCAGCACTTAAGTACGTCGTCTCCATGGGCACTGTTCCCCCTTCGGCCCAGGCCAAACCCAAAGCCGACACGTAACCCGCCCCCGATCTAAAGGATATTTTTATGCGAAGTCATTACTGCGGAGAGCTTTCCGCAAGCCAGATTGATCAGACTGTGACGCTCTGCGGTTGGGTGCATCGTCGACGAGATCATGGGGGAGTGATTTTCATCGACCTTCGAGACCGCGAGGGCCTTGCACAAATTGTCTGTGACCCCGACCGCGAGGCGATGTTTAAGCTGGCAGAGACCCTGCGCAATGAGTTCTGCCTGCGTGTGACGGGCCGGGTTCGTCAACGGCCCGAGGGTACCGGCAATGCCAATATGGCCAGTGGCGAGATTGAAATTCTCTGCCTTGAGCTTGAGCTTCTTAACCCCTCGGTGACGCCCCCGTTTCAGCTCGATGACGAGCATCTCTCGGAGACGACACGGCTTACCCATCGCGTGCTTGATCTGCGCCGCCCGTTTATGCAGCGCAACCTTATGCTGCGTTACAAGGTTGCTATGGCCGTGCGTCGTTACCTAGATGGGCATGGCTTTATTGATATTGAGACCCCTATGCTTACGCGCTCCACACCCGAGGGCGCGCGCGACTACCTGGTGCCATCTCGGGTGCATCCCGGCAGTTTTTTTGCCCTACCCCAATCGCCCCAGCTCTTTAAGCAACTTCTTATGGTGGCGGGCTTTGACCGCTACTACCAGATCACCAAGTGCTTCCGTGACGAAGACCTGCGCGCGGATCGTCAGCCCGAATTCACCCAGATTGACTGCGAGACATCCTTTCTCTCCGAGCAAGACATTCGCGACCTTTTTGAGACCATGATCCGTGAGGTCTTTCACGAGATCATGGCCGTGGACCTTCCTAATCCCTTTCCTGTTATGGCTTATAGCCAGGCAATGGCTCGATTCGGTTCGGACAAGCCCGACCTGCGTGTGAATTTGGAGCTAACCGAGTTGACCGACCTCATGGCCGATGTCGACTTCAAGGTCTTCTCTGAGCCTGCACGACTGGCCAATGGGCGCGTGGCAGCCCTTTGTATTCCGGGCGGTGCGCAGTTAAGCCGCGGCGAGATTGACAGCTACACCGAGTTTGTAAAAATCTACGGGGCCAGGGGGCTTGCCTGGATTAAGGTGAACGAGAGGGCCAAGGGCCGTGATGGCCTGCAGTCACCCATTGTGAAGAACCTTCATGAGGCCTGTCTTGAGGCTGTGCTTGCCCGTACCGGTGCCAATGATGGAGACCTTATTTTCTTTGGTGCCGACAAGGCCAAGGTGGTGAATGACGCCTTGGGCGCGCTAAGGGTTCGTATTGGTCAGTCGGAATTTGGACGCGCCAATGGGCTCTTTACAGCCGGCTGGCGACCCCTGTGGGTGGTTGACTTCCCAATGTTTGAGTTTGATGAGGAAAATCGCCGGTTCACGGCTGTTCATCATCCGTTTACGGCGCCCAAGCCTGGGCATGAAGACCGTATGGAGCAGGACCCCGGCAGCTGCCTGGCTCAGGCCTACGATATGGTTCTCAATGGCTGGGAGCTTGGGGGTGGGTCGGTGCGTATTCACCAGGAGGCCGTGCAGAGCAAGGTCTTTCGGGCGCTTAATATTGGTGCCGAAGAGGCCCAAGAAAAGTTTGGCTTCTTGCTCGATGCCCTGCGATACGGGGCCCCGCCCCATGGCGGCCTTGCCTTTGGCCTTGACCGCCTGGTAACCCTTATGACAGGGGCAGATTCCATTCGGGACGTCATCGCCTTTCCGAAGACCCAGCGGGCGCAGTGCCTGCTCACCCAGGCCCCTTCGCCAGCCGATGACCGTCAGCTGAAAGAACTCTCCCTGCGTCTACGTGAGGCGCCCAAAATCGCTACATGAGCATGATGGTAAGCCCGGGCCAGCGGCGTGCGTTGGTCTATGGCCCGGTGTCCGTGTTGCATGGCCTTGCGGTGGCCTGGATTGCGAACCCCGGCCTAAGCCGGGCCGCCGTTTTTATAAGTCTGCTCGTGGCCTTTGGCGCCTTTTTGGCGCACCTTCTTTTTCGTCGTCTCTTGCCGCGGGTGCTCGATGACCCCTCCATCTGGCCTGTCTGGGTTAGGGCATTTGCCATTGTGGTGATGAACTTTGTTTTGCTGCAGATGGTGGCCTTTAACCTGTCGGGCGCAATGGCACCCATGGCCATTGTTGTGGGAATCACCCTTGGCCTAGCCATGCAGGCCTATTGGTTCTCTCAGCGCCCAGCCTCGGAGACGTCCTCACGCATGGCAACTCTAAGCATCTACACGGCCTGTCTTATGCTGCCCTTTGCCGGCCTCTACGACTGGCTTCCTCCTGCGGCAATCTGGGCGAGCGTTGCTGCCATTCCTGCCTGGCACGCCAGCCGACTTGCTGCCGCCGAGTTGGCAGACCACGTTCTAGCAAGCCGGCTGATGTCGGCCTCCATTCTTACCTTTGTAGTGATCATGCTCACCGGGCTGATGCTTACAGCGCTCTTGCCCCTGCGCTAGGCCCGGCCGTGCTCACATGTCCATAAGGCGCTGCCATGACCGTTTTTAAAATTCCCGTCTCTGTTCTGGTCGTTCTGTACTCCCCGGATGCCGATGTTTTGTTGCTGGAACGTGCGGACCACCCCGGCTTCTGGCAGTCGGTTACGGGCAGCCTTGATGATGAAAAGGAGCCACTGGTGGATGCAGCCTGTCGAGAGGTCTTTGAAGAGACCGGTCTTGCCATTGCATCGACCGATATGGAAGACTGGGGCTTTTCTCAGAACTATGAAATCTTTGCCCATTGGCGTCATCGGTACGCCCCTGGGGTAACAGAAAATACCGAGCATGTTTTTTCAAGCCGAATTTCCCGTGCAAGCGCAGTGCGCCTTTCCGCCCGCGAGCATCTGCGTTGGAAATGGCTGGGCCTTGAGGATGCGGCAGAGGCTTGTTTTTCTTGGACCAACGCCAAGGCCATTCGCGAGCTCGGTCGGCGTCAGTTCTCTAGCTAAGGCGGCGGAGGCATTGAGGCCTCTGCGGCATGGCCGACATCTAGGCCTGCTGGTATGAACCGGCCTGCGCCGCTTGTTGTGCGTCGACCCGAGGGGCTTTATTGCCCTCAAGGGGACTTTTTTATTGACCCCTGGCGGCCGGTTGATCGTGCAGTGATTACCCATGGCCATGCAGACCATGCCAGGCCAGGCCATGGCCATGCGCTGTGTTCGATGCGGGGCCTTCCCGTTCTTCGGGCGCGGCTGGGCGAGGCCCAGTCGTTTCAGGGCCTGGGCTTTGGTCAGCGCCTGCGCCTGCAGGATGTCTGGGTCTCTCTGCACCCCGCCAGCCATGTCCTGGGCGCCAGTCAGGTTCTTATTGAGTCCGCCTCGGCAGATGGCCATGGCAGCGAGCGTTGGCTGGTCTCAGGCGACTATCGAGTTCAGAACGACCCAAGCTGCGATGCCTTTGAGCCAGTTAAGGCCGATGTCTTTATTTCCGAGACCACCTTTGGCCTGCCTATTTATCGTTGGCCGAATGTGGCCGACGAGGTTGCATTACTTCTGGACTGGTGGCAGACCTGTCGCGATGAGGGCCGAGCAGCGGTTCTCTACACCTATGCCCTTGGTAAGGCGCAGCGCCTTCTCATTGCGCTTCTTAGACTGGCCCCCTTGCCCGGAACGCTTTTCGTTCATCCCTCGGTGGCCCGCATGAACGAGGCCTATCGCGAGGCGGGGATTGCCTTGCCGGAACTGCCCACCCCCCCTGCCATGCTTAGCCCAGGGGCAATGGTTCTGGCGCCGATGGCGGTGCAGGGCTCGGGCTGGATGCAGCGCCAAAGGCCGGCGCTGGCCGAGGCGATGGTCTCGGGCTGGATGCTTGTTCGTGGCCATCGACGCAGGCATGCGGGGGTTCGCGGGTTTGTGATTTCCGACCATGCGGACTGGCCTGGACTTCTCTGGGCAATTGATCAGACCCAGGCCTCACGTGTTGTGCTGACCCACGGCCAGACAAGCAGCATGGCGCGTTACTTAAAAGACCAGGGTCGTGATGTTGACACCCTTGAGACAGAATTCGATGCCCAGGCCGCCGATGTCTAAGTCCTGGCCACCGGGCAGCCTTGCCCATTTCGCGCAGCTCTTTCTTCGGCTTGATCAGTCGCAGGGCGTGCGCGAGAGACAGCAGGCGCTGCTTGGTTTTTTAAATCACGACAGACTGGCCGACAAGGATGCGGCCTGGGCCTTGTGGCTTTTAGCCGGCGAGCGGCTTAAGCGCACCGTCGCCCCCTCTCTTTTTCGCAAGGCCATGGAAGAGGCCACGGGCCTGCAGCCTTGGCTCGTTGAGGAGTGTTATCAGTCGGTGGGCGACCTGGCTGAGACCTCGGCCTTGCTTGCTGCCTGCCCACAAACCGAGTCAGACTTCGCAGCCAAAGGCCTTGCCGATCTCATTGAGTACGACTTGCTTGCCCTACGCGGTCTTCAGGCGCAGGAGGTCTGCAACTGGATGATGGCGGCCTGGGGGCAGTTAACGGCGCCTCAGGTTTTCTGCCTGAACAAAATACTTACTGGTGGATTGCGCCTGGGTCTTTCACGACAGGGCCTTGTTCAGGCGCTTGCCGACCATTTAAAGATTGCAAAGGCGCTTGTTGCCCAGCGCATGCTCATTTTTCTTTCGCAACCGCCTGGACCCGAGGCCTATCAGGCGCTTGTCTCCCCCGACGATTCCTGCGGTGCTCAGGCCTTTATGAATGGGCCCGTTCCTTTTTTCTTGGCGCAGAGTCTTTCGATGCAGGGCGAACCCCTCGAGCAGGCTGCGCAATGCGAGCAGAGGCTCGGACCCATTGAGAGCTGGGCTGCGGAATGGAAGTGGGATGGCATTCGGGCACAACTGGTTGTGGATGCAGCCGGTCAACTGCAGGTCTGGTCGCGCGGCGAGGAGCTTGTGACCGAGCAGTTTCCTGAGTTTGCACAGCTCTTCGCAGGCCCCCAAGCCTTGCCGGCGTTGCCGCTTCGGCTCGACGGTGAGATTCTGGCCTGGGACGGTCTAAAGCAAAGGCCCTTTGCCTTTGCCAATCTGCAAAGGCGGCTCGGTCGTCGTAAACCCTCAAAGGCTATGCAGAACGCACACCCTGTTGTCTTCATGGCCTACGATCTTCTTGGCCTGGCGGGCCGTGATTGGCGGGTCGAGCCCTTTTCGGCGCGTCGAGCAGCCCTGGTCGCGCTCTTGGAGTCGTTGGGCGAGGGCGACCGCGAGACACAGCCTAAGAGCCCAGCTGCCTCAAGGCCCATGCGTGCCTCGCCCATCGTTGCTGCAGAGAACTGGGCCGGGCTTGCCCTGTTGCAAGCCCAGGCCCGAGGCCAGCCCGCGGAAGGCTTGATGCTTAAACGGTGGGATGCGGCCTACGGCCAGGGACGCACAAAAGAAAGTGCGCAGGGCGAGCTTTGGAAATGGAAGCTTGCGCCATTAACGATTGATGCCGTGCTTGTCTACGCCCAGCGAGGCCACGGTCGCCGGGCTGGGCTCTACACCGATTATGGCTTTGCGCTCTGGGATGACCGCCAAGACCCTGCGGTCTTGGTACCCTTTGCAAAGGCCTACTCTGGTCTTACCGATGCTGAAATAAAAAAGGTGGATCAGGTGATACGTAAAACCATTGAAGACAAGTTTGGCCCCGTTCGACAGGTGAGGCCAAGCCTTGTAATGGAACTTGGCTTTGAGGCGGTTATGGCGTCGAGCCGTCACAAGAGCGGCATTGCCGTTCGCTTTCCACGCATTCTTCGGCTGCGGCCCGACAAAACAATCGAGCAGGCCGATCGGCTCTCAAGCCTTCGGGCCATGCTGTCATGAGTCTTGGGCATCGACATCGCAGCTATCCTGAAGGCTTTCGTATCTATGGGCTTGACTTCAGTTCAGCCCCCTCTTTGCGAAAGCCCATTACCTGTGCAGTGGGTCGTCTGGCACGCGAGCGCCGACCGGGCACATCCGCTGAGACCATCACCTTCTACCTTGAAGAGGTGACTGCGTTTACCAGCCT
>JAURFZ010000081.1 GCA_030834045.1 Burkholderiales bacterium | reverse complement strand
TCAACCTTGGCAAGTGCAAGCCCTTCACCCTGGTCGCAACAGGCAACCACCTGACCCCAAGGGTCAATGACCATGCTGTGACCCCAGGTGGCTCGACCGTTGGAATGCTGACCGCCCTGCGCGCTGGCAACCAGCCAACACTGATTCTCTATGGCGCGGGCTCGCAAAAGAATGTCCCAATGGGCCTGCCCCGTTGTGTAGGTAAAGGCAGCAGGCAAGACAATGAGATCGAGTGGGCTTGGGCTGCTGAGGCTTCGGAAAAATTCAGGAAACCGCAGGTCGTAGCAGACCGAAAGCCCCGTTCGACCCGCCGCAGTTGTGCAGGCCACTGGGTGTTCGCCAGGAACAAGGCTACGTGCCTCGTCATAGCGCTCTTTGCCATTATCAAAGGCAAAGAGATGAAGCTTGTCGTAGCGAGCAAGCTCAAGCCCCTGAGGGTCGTAGACCAGTACCGTATTGAAGACGCGTTCGGGGTCAGGAGATCGGATAGGCAGGGTGCCAGCAATGAGGGTGATGCCAAGCTCGGCAGCAAGGCCTGATAGCCGATTCTGCATGGGGCTTTCAGGGCCCAGGCCATGGGGCTCCGCGACCTTGCATTTGTCGCGATCGTGATGGCCGAAAATGGCGAAGAACTCGGGTAGAACAACCATGTCGGCACCAAGCCCTGCTGCCTCTCGGGTCAGCCGCTCAGCGGTTGCAAGATTTGCCTCAACTTCGGCTCCAGAGACCATCTGGACGGCTGCGACAGTGAAGGGCTCGAGCCTCATTGCCTTTGCTTAGGGCCTTGAAGACGAGGATGCGCCTGCCGGGGCCGGCGTTGAAGGGCGGGAGGCCGCATCGGGGGGCTGGTTCGAGTCGGCGGGAAGCCGACGCGGCAAGGACTTCACCGAAGGATCATCCCATTTTCCTGTCACTTCAAACTCGTAGGCAAGGGTCTGTCTAAGTGGGTCTCGGAGCACATACTGGGCAAGGATACTCCCTAGGCCAACGGCAGGGTTAACCAAGGCATAGCCCAGGGAGGCCAGCCCCGTGTTGAGCTCGGGAAGAACCAGAACCCGTAGTGCCTGCGTCTCGTTCAGCACGTTGGCCGAGCCCTCAAGAAAGACCGAGGCCTGCACACCCACAAGCCGAAGATTCGTGGTCTTGGCCAGGCCCGACTCAAAACTCACATTGCCTCGCACCCGCTCAAAATTAAAGCCTTCGGAAAAGATATCGCGAAAATCCAGTGCAATACGCTTGGGAAGCGACTGAAGGTTGATGACGCTTACCAGCTTTCCGATGCCTGGGTCCGCCTTTAAAAACTGGCCCGACTGCAGGTCGAGGTCAAGCTGACCGTTAAAGGCTCCAAGCTTAAAATCAATGGGCGCGCCGGGCCAGCCGACATTGCCTCGAAGGCTTCCGGGCGTTGCTCGCAAAAGGCCGGGGTAGCCCAGGCGATCAAGCAGGCGTCCCCCATTGACCACCGACAGTACAAACTGAAGTCGTGTCTGAGAGAGGCCAAGAGGGTCGGCAAGGCTCACGGCGGCCCATTGGCCGGAGCCTTCGAACCGGGCCTGTGGATTTTCAATGACCAGGCTCGAGATATCCCACTGTGGCTGCAGGCGGGAGGGCGATGCCTCGAGCCTGAGCCGACCGAAATCTTTTTGTCCGCGACGGAAGTCGTCAGCCTGCAGGTCAATGCGGGGCCAGCGACGTGCCTGGGCCAGCGAGGTGAGCATGGCGGGCGGCAGAGGAGCAGCGCCTGCTGCAGGGTTGGATTCGGCGGCCGGACTGGGAAGTGAGGCCGAGGGGTTCGTCGCCGTGACTTCGGGCTTATCTTGCTGGCCCGGCGGCAGCCAAAGCCGGCTAAGGCGAGCTACAAGGCTGCCCGAGGACTCGCCTGCGGCCTGCGTCTCCGATGGGCTGGTGGGGTCCCAGACCAGCCGGCCTGCGACCTGGGCTGAATCAAGATCAACCCGCCATCGACCCTTCTCGGGGGTTACCTCCGCCCTGACCCTTGAGAAGAGTTGGTTAGCAAACCGTACCTGCTGCGCGCGAATAAAAATGGCCCGCAGATCCTCCTGGCCTGACACCTGCGCCGGACTTGGGGAATCAGGGCGCAGGGGCGGATCCTCGACGTATTGGTTTAGCGCGTTAAGCCAGTCATTGAGCTCGAGGCTCTCAGCAGCAAGGTTTAAAACCAAGCCTTGGCCTGCAGGAAGCTTGGCCTGTTCCCCCCAGCTAAGACCTGCACGCAGTTGATGGGGCTGGCCAGGTCGCAGGCGCTGGGAATCCACCAGACCAGAGAGCCTGTTGGACACCGTGGTCAACTGCCAAGACTGTTGCCGTTGCCCCGTTGCAAAAGAGGTCTGGCTCATGCGCACGGACAAGCCCCAGTCCTCGTTGGCGGCCTTACCCAGTGGCGCTGGCAGGGCTATTCCCATACCCACAAGACTTGAACGAATCTGCAACTGAAGCTCTGAGCGCTTGATGTCGGCCTCAATCTGGTAGCTCGACGTCCCACTGACAACCGCCTTGGAGAGCGGAAGGCCCATGGACTCACGAAGCCAGCCCATGAGCTCGACCGACTGAAAGTTTCCTCTGGCCACAAGGCGCGAGACCGCAGGCAACTGCACACCCGGCGCGGGTTCTTGCCCCATCGATAGCCGTGTGCTGCCCCCAAGCGAGCGGGCCTGCACCGCCATGTAATGAAAACCCTGGTCAGAAAACAATAGCCTGCCCTCGAGCTGGGTGAGGGCAGGAAGACTGCCTCCAAGCTTGAGCCCTGAACCTTTCAAGGCAAGCTCACCCTTCACAGTCGTCTCCGAGGCCTGGTTCAAGGGAACACGAAGCTCGAGCCCAAGAGTTCCCTGCCCCGAGGCCTCGGCATCGTCAAGCGCCTGACCAAGCCAACGCCTCACGGGCGATTGGTTGGCCGTCTGCACCATGCCAGCAAGACCGCCCGCGATCTCCCCCGACAGAAGGAGTATCGGATCCTCGGAGAGCATGTCGATAATTTCGCCGCGGACTTCAGCAATGGGGGCCTTTCCAAGAACGGCCTCGCGCCCCACAAACCGCAGGCTTGGTCCGTCAAAGCGCAGGTCAATATCGGCCGACTCAATGTCTGGCCAGCCACGCGCAAATAGAATGCGCTGATCCTCAAGCCGAAGTTGCGCCTTGAAAAGACCCTCACGCCCATCGCGAAAAGGGAAGTCTTCAAGCGCGCCCTTCAGTTCGAAGCGACCCGACACCGGGTTGCCCTGACGAATGCCACGCTCAATCCAGGCCCGGGTCTGAGGGCCGATCTGTGCGGGCAGCAGCTGATGAACCTGCTCGGGTAGAAGGTCTGTGAGGCTGCCCTCCATGGCGGCCTCGCCAAGACCCTGGCCTGCATAGTTATACGACCCCGAAAGCTTCAGGTCTGCCTGTGGCAACTGCAGGCTGCCTGATGCAAGTCTGAAGTTGAAGTCGGAGGGTAGCCTTGCCTGCTCGGCAAGGCTTGCCAGAAGACCCGAGGCTGACCATTCGCCCTCAAGGCTTAGCTTCTCGATACGCAAAGGCGAGGCCGGAAAAACCTGGGGAAGGTTAAGCGCCATGCCCTGCCCGGAGACGACTAGGCTACCCGTTTGCGGGCCAAACAAAACACGACCGGAAAGCCCCGAGATCGCGGGGTGGGAGAGTTCACGAAAACTAATGTCGGCAGATAGGTCGTCGAGCCACTGCCCAAGACTCTGAGAACCCAGGCGGCCGAGGTCGCCCGCCCAGTCCAGACGAACGGGTCCTAGGGCACCCTGCATAGCGGGCATGGGCTGAATCATCGACAAAAGCGAGACGAGTTCAGCCGCCTCAAAGCCCTGTGCGCGAAGTTGTGTCTGCCCTGCACGAAGCTTGAGGTAAAGACCCTTGAGTCGCATCTCACCCTGTCCGGTCTGCTGGGCAACAGACGGATCTGCGGACGTGAGCTGCGGCGGCCGAGCCTTTGAGGCCTTAACCTTGGGAGTCTGGTCGGCATGCAGATCGTCCCGCCAGATCAGCCGAGCATCAATCACCGAAAGAGGCCCTTGCCACTGAATGGCCTCAAGCAACGGGCCTGATGACTCATCGGAATCGGGGCTTAGCGCAACGCCTGCAAGCACCAGTTGTCCATCGGCCTTGCGATGCAGCCGAAGCTTTAACCGTTCAATGCCAAGCTGGGAAAAAATAGGGATGCCTGCGGTAAGCGAATAAAACGTCCGCAGGCCAAAGTCGGCCGAAAGGCCCTCAACCGACGCGACGACCTCGCCAGTTGACCGCTGAACAAGCTCGGCCTCCCCAACAACCAGGCGTGGTGAGAGCCAGTCGGCCCATTCCGCCCGCGCATCACGAGCCCGCAGTTCAAGGTCAAGAGGGTCAAGCGCAGACCCCACCGACTGGGCAAGGCGTTGAGGGCTATTGATGGTCTGGGCGAGCTCCGGCCAGAGCCAATAACGAATGCCCAGGGCCGTTGCCAGCATGGCGACAACCACGACGGCCATGAGCCCAGCAAACAAATTCCATGCCCACGATCTGCGACCAAGGCCCGCGGCGGGCAGTGCTTGGGCATCAGGATGGCTTGAATTTGGCATTATGGAAATTCTTGCATAGCTTTTGAAGGAGTCCAGCGATTTCCTGCCTTGCGCCCGCCTACCAAAAGGCCATAGACCACTCGGGCTTTGCTGAGCGAACGCTACCTCAGATCATGGCTCGCGATCAGTTGCTTTCCGTTGAAAGCCCGTTGACGCGGCCGGTTCTTCAAGACCATTGGCATCGGCACTGGTCCGGAGCCTTGGCTGCTGGGCTGTCGGACGCTGCAGAAAATGAATTTGCGCAGGCCCTTCGTCAGTATCGAAATGCTGCAATGCTGGCTATTATGGCCCGAGACTTGGGCGGACTCTCGGACCTGCATGAGAATCTGCAGAGCATCTCAGACCTTGCCGAGATCTGCCTTAACCTGGGCTACCGACATTGCTGCAAAGCCATGATTGGCCGCCATGGTGTTGCCCGTAGGACAACGGGCGAGGCCGTTGACCTTTTAATTGTGGGTATGGGAAAGCTTGGCGGGCATGAGCTTAATGCCTCCTCCGACATCGACCTCATTTACCTGCTTCCGGACGAAGGGCAGTCTGACGGCCGCCCCGAGGATCATCCCGACGGGCCAGGCGGGGCACTTGATCTTCAGACCTACTTCACAAGGCTTAGCCGCCGACTGTCGGGCCTTCTTGGAGAATCCACTGCCGACGGGCTCGTCTTTCGGGTGGATTTAAGACTGCGGCCCCATGGCGACTCAGGACCCGTGGTCTGCAGTTTCGACATGCTCGAGAACTACTTGATTCGTTACGGCAGGGAGTGGGAACGCTACGCATGGATTAAGGCCCGGCTCGTTAACAAGGCTGTGCTTAGCGAGCCGGGCCAATTTGAAAAAGATGCCCGGCTGCTTGAGGCCATTCGTCGGCCGTTTGTTTTTCGTCGCTACCTTGACTTCAACGCCCTTGCCGCTCTGCGCGACCTGCATAGCCAGATTCGTGAAGAGGCCCAACGACGCAGTCAGCGTCGGGAGGCCCGCATGGCAGGCGACTATGAGATGGTGGACGTTAAGCTTGGGCCTGGCGGCATTCGCGAAATTGAGTTCATCGGCCAGCTCTTTCAGCTCATTCGTGGAGGACGCGACCCCGCGCTGCAGTCTCGGGTCTGCCTTGAGGTTTTAAAGCTCCTTCGTGACCAGGCTCGTATCAGCGAGCAGGAGTACCTTGAGCTCTGCGCGGCCTACGAATTCTGGCGACGGCTTGAACATCGGCTGCAGTACGAAGAAGATGCCCAGACGCACGTGTTGTCGGGCTCTGCGAAGGCCTATTTGAAAATGGCACAAGCCATGGGGCTTGAATCCGCTGAGGCGCTTTGCTTGGACATCGAAGCGCACCGCTCGCATGTTATTCCCATTTTTGAAAAGCTTTTTCGTAAGGAGGCCCCGGGGCTCGAGAAAATGGCCTCTGAAACAAAAGACGCCGACGCCCTCGGCGAGTCAGCGCCAAAGTCGGAAACCCCTACCGGACGGGCAAACGACGCAGACAGCCGGCTGGAGAGACTGCGCATGCGCATCAAGGCGATTGTCAAAGAACATGCCGAAGCACAGAGGCTTGAGCGCGGGCTAAACGAACTTGTCGACGGTCTGCGCCGACGCAGTTCCTACCTCGCCCTTTTCGATGAGTATCCCGAGACACTCGAGCGCGTGGCCAAGGTCATGGCGACATCGTCCTGGGCCGCCTCCTACATGCAACGCCATCCCATTGTTCTGGATGAGCTGCTTGACCGACGTGGTCTTGACGAGGCGGGCGACCTCGACCGGCTGGCAGGCCAGCTTCATGCCAGCCTTGAGGATGCTCA
>JAURFZ010000080.1 GCA_030834045.1 Burkholderiales bacterium | reverse complement strand
CTTATTTCCGTTCTGGCTGATTAATCTGTTGATGGGGCTGACCACACTTGGAGCCCGTCGGTTTTATATCGTCAGCCAGATTGGTATGTTGGTTGGCACGGCAGTCTACGTCAATGCAGGCACTCAACTGGCTGCGATCGATACGGCTGCAGACGTGCTCTCGCCCGGGTTGATCGCCAGCCTGGTGCTGCTTGGTGTCTTCCCCCTGATGGCGAAGGTTATGGTAGACGTCCTGCAAAGACGCAAGCTCTATGCACGATGGCCACGGCCCGCACGGTTTGACCGTAACCTGGTGGTCATCGGCGCGGGGGCCGGTGGGCTGGTGTCGGCCTATATTGCAGCGGCTGTCAGGGCCAAGGTCACTCTCATCGAGGGCCACAAGATGGGCGGTGACTGTTTAAATTATGGCTGCGTTCCCAGCAAGGCATTAATTCGCTCGGCCAAGGCCATGAAGCAGCTTCGAAATGCCCACAGGCTTGGTATTCGAGACGTTCTTGGTGAAGTCGATTTTGCGGGCGTGATGCGTCGCGTGCATGGGGTCATTGGGGCGATCGAACCCCATGATTCAGTGGAGCGCTACACCTCGCTCGGCGTGGAGGTGCTTAAAGGTCATGCGCGTATCACCTCGCCCTGGACGGTGGAGATTCGCCAAGCCGATGGTTCAGTCCGGACACTGACCACCCGCAGTATTGTCATTGCGGCGGGCGCCAGTCCGTTTGTGCCGCCTATTCCAGGGCTAAAGGAGGCTGAGTTTCTCACCAGTGACACGATCTGGGGCCTCACTGAATTACCCAAGCGCTTGGTTGTGCTGGGGGGAGGCCCAATTGGCTGTGAACTCGCACAGAGTTTTGCCTGCCTGGGCAGCGCAGTGACTCTGGTTGAGATGGCGCCGCGCCTAATGTTGAGGGAGGATCCCGAGGTAAGCGATCTGGTGGCCGCCTCGCTGCGCGTTGATGGGGTCAATGTGCTCACCAGTCATCAGGCGATTCGAGTGGACGCCTGCGAGGGTGAGAAACGCCTCATCATCCGGCACGGTGATGAGGAGCTGCCAATTGCTTTCGATCAGTTGTTGTGCGCAGTGGGTCGTCGTCCCCGCGTCACGGGCTACGGGCTTGAGGAGCTTGGTATTCCCCTTACGCCGCAAAAGACCATCCAAACCAACGCCTTCCTGCAGACCCTCTACCCCAACATCTATGCTGTCGGCGATGTGGCAGGACCATTTCAGTTTACCCACACCGCTGCGCACCAAGCCTGGTATGCCTCAGTCAACGCGCTATTTGGACGTTTCAAAAGGTTTAAGGCGGACTACACCGTTATTCCCTGGGCGACCTTCACCGACCCGGAAGTCGCGCGCGTGGGGCTCTCCGAGACCGAGGCTCGCGAGCAGGGTGTGGCCTATGAAGTCACCCGCTATGGCATGGACGACTTGGATCGCGCTATTGCCGACGGTACGGCCCATGGTTTTGTTAAGGTACTGACCGCACCTGGCAAGGACAAGATCTTGGGTGTCACGATCGTTGGCGAACATGCGGGCGACCTCTTGGCTGAATATGTGCTTGCCATGAAGCACGGCTTAGGTTTGAACAAGATTCTCGGCACCATCCACACCTATCCCACGTTGTCTGAGGCAAATAAATATGCGGCCGGCCAATGGAAGCGGGCTCATGCGCCGCATCGTCTTTTGGGCTGGCTGGAGCGCTTTCACGCCTGGGAGCGGGCATGACCCTCAATGAATGAAATGGGTTCATGACACTTTCGCCTATTTCAATTGTGGTGCCCGTCCTCAATGAGGGCCAACACATTGAATGCACACTGACCCTTCTCGGGCCACTGCGTGAGCGGGGAGTTGAGGTAATTGTTGTTGACGGCGCTAGCAATGACGACACCGTGGCTCGCGCCACACCCCTGGCTGATTTGGTTATTCATGCGCCGTGCGGTCGGGCCCGCCAGATGAATGCTGGGGCAGCCATCGCGCAGGGAAAGCTTCTTTTGTTCTTGCATGCTGACACCTCCTTGCCGCCCGATGCCGATGGTCTGATTCGGCAGGCCTTGGCTGGTGGTGGTCTGTGGGGGCGGTTTGACGTTCGCATTCTAGGTCGGCACCCGATGCTAAAGGTTATTGCCGTGCTTATGAACTGGCGGTCGCGGCTTACAGGCATTGCCACCGGTGATCAGACTATCTTCGTGCGGCGCGAGGCGTTTGAACTCGTGGATGGGTTTCCAGATCAACCCCTCATGGAGGACATCGAACTATCCCGTCGTCTGCGAAGCCTGGCCACGCCCATCTGCCTAGCCCAATCTGCCACCACCTCGGGCCGGCGCTGGGAATCACGCGGGCTCTGGCGAACCATCATTCTTATGTGGTGGTTGCGTTGGCGCTATTGGCGAGGCGACTCCGCGCAACAATTGGCGAAGGCCTATCGATGAGCACGGCCATTGTCGTGATGGCCAAGGCGCCGGTTGCGGGCCTGGTGAAGACGCGGCTTATTCAAGCCTTGGGTGCCGACGGTGCGGCACGCCTGGCCCATCGCCTGCTGGTGCACACCCTTGAGGCTGTACTTGAATTTGAGGCTGATTATTGGGAGTTGTGCGTGTCACCTTCCACCAAGCACCCGGCCTTCAAGCAGGCGACTATGAATGCCGGAGAACGTCTTCAACTGACGTCTCAAGGTGAGGGTGATCTGGGCGAGCGGATGCACCGCGCGTTTAAGCGCCTGCTGCAGACCCATGACAAGGCCTTGCTTATCGGCACCGATGCGCCGGCACTCAACACCCATCGTTTGCAACTAGCTGAGGTAGCCTTGGACGATCATGACGCGGTCTTTATACCGGCGATGGATGGCGGCTATGCGTTGGTGGGCCTCACTAGGCCTTTGCGCTTGCTCTTTGAGGCAATGCCATGGAGCACGCCACAGGTGATGGCTGAAACCCGCAGTCGCGCGCGACAGGCCCACGTGAAGTGGGCAGAACTGACCCCCGTTCATGACATTGACGAACCAGCAGACCTTGTTCATTTGCCAGGAGACTGGCGATGACCCGGCGGGTGGTGTTGGCGGGAGCAGGTCATGCCCATGCCCATGTACTTAAGGCCTGGGCCGGCTTACCCGTTGCTGGGGTGGAGCTGGTGGTGGTGTCGCCCCACGCGCTGGCGCCATACTCTGGCATGGTTCCTGGCTGGCTAGGTGGTACCTACCGTTTTGAAGATATTGTTATTGACTTCCCCCGCCTCTGCGAGCGGGCAGGTACGCGCTGGATTAAGGCCGAAATTGCAGGTCTGGATCCTCAGCATCAGACCCTTACGCTAAGCAACGGGGAGTGCCTGCAGTACGACTATCTGTCTCTGAACGTGGGCTCGACTCTGGTGCCGCCCAGAGGTGCTTTTCGAGCACAGATCCTGCCCATGCGCCCACTGGCGGATCTGCATGACCGCTACGAGGAAATGCTCTCGCAGTGGCGCCACAATGCGGGCGACCAACCTTTGCGTGTTGCAGCGGTGGGGGGTGGCGCTGCCGGTTTTGAATCCTTGTTGGCGGTTCTACGGCGCCTTCGACTGGAGCGTCCCGACCGCGTCGTGCAGGGCGCCCTAATAACCCGCAGTCCAACTATTCTGCCGGGCTACCCATTGGGGGCACAGCGCGCGGCCCTGAAATGCCTGCAGGAGGCCGGTGTCGATCTGCAATTGGGAACCGCCTGGTGCGACAGCATCGGTGACTGCAGTGATTGGGTGCTTTGGGCCACTGGGGCACAGCCACACGCCTGGCAGCGCGAACCTACGATGTTAGGGGGCCTTGCCGTGAGTGAACAGGGTTTTGTGCAGGTGGACTCACTCCTGCAGTCGGTCTCGCATCCAAACGTATTCGCCTCGGGCGACTGTGCGCAGTGGGTTTCGCCACTGCCAAAGGCCGGGGTGTATGCAGTGCGTATGGGGATGGTCCTGGCTCAAAACCTGCAGGCCGTCCTTACGGGAGGACCCCTAAATGCCTACGAACCTCAGTCCGAGTTCCTTTCGTTGTTGGCAACTGCCGATGGCAAGGCGATTGCCTCGCGGGGGCGATGGAGCCTGTCGGGTCGTTGGGCTTTTTGGCTCAAGGATTACATTGACCGGGATTTTATAAGGCGCTTTTCATCGCTTGAATTGCCATATGCGCAAGCTCAAGGAGAGAGTCGTTAAATTCCACCCGTTGCAGCCAGGCCGAGAGCCCCTTGACTGACTCAGGCCAGGGGATTTGTCGCGGCCTGCTGCGCCTCCATTCTTCGGGTTGTGCAGGCTGACCTTCTGAGCTACTCTTTTGGCATGTTTGATTACAACATCAGCCAATATGAAAGCATGCTCACCATCCGCCTCCACAACGCGGTGTCGGAGGCGGATATTTTGTTGCTTATTCCCAAGGTCGATCAGTATCTTGAGCATCACAAACGATTGGCTGGAATTATGTTGATTTCCAAGGACTGGGCGGGCTGGGAAAGTTTTGCAGCGCTTCAGGCAACCATGACCTTTTTAAGTGGTCACCACAACAAAATTAGTCGAATAGCCTTGGTAACGAACTCTGTGCTGGCCGATCTCATACCCTTGTTCGCCGGGCGCTTGGTAAACACCACTATTCGGCATTTTCGCTATGAAGATGAGGCGAGTGCCAAGATCTGGCTAACAGGTTAATCCTTGCTTCCAATGTAGCGCTTCACCCCACTCGTCCTCGCGCGATTCCATCTCGCGATCAGCGAAAGCTGCTATCTCAACACACAAACAGTGACGCTAGCCGTAACTACGCCTTGCGTAGACGGCTTCCTTAGGTGGGCGTTTAAAAAACAATGTGAGTCTTCATGAAGTCACTTCAGCAGGACTGGTTATCGAATGTCCGTAACGATCTCCTCGCGGGCCTTGTTGTTGCCCTGGCTTTAATTCCGGAAGCAATTGCCTTTTCAATCATTGCAGGCGTTGACCCGAAGGTGGGGCTTTACGCCTCGTTTTGCATTGCTGTTGTCATCGCTTTTGTGGGGGGACGTCCAGGCATGATCTCAGCAGCAACGGGGGCCATGGCACTTGTTATGGTTACTCTGGTGAAAGATCACGGCCTCCAGTATCTTCTGGCAGCAACGGTTCTAACAGGCGTACTGCAAATTATTGCAGGCTGGGTTCACCTTGGAACGCTTATGCGCTTTGTTTCACGCTCAGTCGTTACCGGCTTCGTGAATGCGTTGGCAATTCTAATATTTATGGCCCAGCTTCCCGAACTGACCAATGTCACTTGGCAGGTTTACGCCATGACTGCCGCGGGTCTTGGCATTATTTATGGCTTTCCTTACATAACAAAATCAGTTCCCTCGCCCTTGGTCACCATTGTTGTTCTAACCGTGGTCGCCATTTCTTCAGACCTAAATATTCGAACGGTTGGCGACATGGGTGAGCTTCCCGATAGCTTTCCGCTTTTTCTTCTCCCTACTATTCCCCTGAATTTTGAGACCTTGCTTATTATTTTCCCCTACTCATTGACACTGATGGTGGTGGGCCTGCTGGAATCGCTTATGACGGCTACGATTGTGGATGACCTAACAGACTCAAGCAGCAATAAGAATCGTGAGTGTGTGGGCCAGGGCGTTGCAAATATTACCTCGGGGTTCTTTGGCGGCATGGCTGGATGCGCCATGATTGGCCAGTCAGTCATTAATGTGAAATCGGGTGGCCGCGGCCGGCTCTCAACGCTTTCAGCCGGCGTATTCCTAATGCTAATGATTGTGTTTGCAAGCGACTGGGTCGCTCAGATACCTATGGCAGCCCTTGTGGCGGTGATGATTATGGTGTCCATCGGCACGTTCAACTGGAACTCTATTCGTAACCTTAAAGACCACCCGAAGAGTTCCAGCGTCGTTATGCTTGCGACCGTCGCTACGACAGTCGCAACGCACGATCTTGCAAAAGGGGTGCTTGTCGGTGTTCTGCTCTCGGGTTTTTTCTTTGCCCATAAGGTTGGTTTAATTATGCGAGTGCGCTCGCTTGCCGACCCTGATGGATACTCACGTACGTACACCGTAATTGGCCAGGTCTTTTTTGCCTCAGCCGATCAGTTCATTGCCTCATTTGACTTTAAAGAAGTCATTGAAAAAGTTCGTATTGACGTAAGCCGTGCGCACTTCTGGGACATCACGGCAATCAGTGCCTTAGACAAAGTCATACTTAAATTCCGTCGTGAAGCCACTGAGGTCGAAGTAATTGGACTAAATGAGGCTAGCGCTACGATGGTCGATCGCTTTGCTACGCACGATAAAGACGATGCGATTGAACGCATGATTAATCATTAAAGGAAACGATATGAATGCGACAGCCAAAGTGCTTGCCTGTGTCGATCGTTCCTCTTACGCGGCCCATGTTGCCGATGCCGCCACCTGGGCTGCAAAGGCCATGAACGCCGATCTCGAGTTTCTGCATGTTCTT